>NZ_JALMUW010000111.1:0-1594 GCF_023846195.1 Spiroplasma endosymbiont of Lariophagus distinguendus | reverse complement strand
TTACGTTATTTTATAAAAGATTCCAAACAGGTTCTAACAATTATCATAGGTGAAGGTCAAATTTCTAATAAATATGAATTAAATGATGGAAAAATAAATAAATTTCTTCAAATCTCAGATAGTATAATATTTGCTGCAACAGAGAACGGAAATATTTGAGAGATTGATTTTACTAATAATACAAAAATCAATAAATATCAATTAAATGAAGAACGTATAAATAGTTTAATTAAAGCATCAAATGGTAAAGTATATGCTGGTACAATAACAAATACAGTTTGAGAAATTGATTTAGAAACTGAAACTGCAGAAAAGAAATTCACTGGATTTGGTGATAAGTATGATTCTAAAACTTTAATTGAAGGTTCAAAAGATAAGTTATATGTTGGTACTGGTATTGATAATGTTTATGAATTAGATATTAATACTGGTAATACTAAAAAATATCGTTTTGACGATTGAGGTGATGTAAATACCCTAGTTAAAATTACAGAAAATAAAATATATGCTGGCACTAGTGAAGGAAAATTATGAGAAATTGATTTAGAAACTAAAACCCATAAATTAAAATATGATTTTAAAAATAAAAGTAATATTATTTTTGATATTAAAGCACTATTCTGATACTGAATTAATATTAGCAACAGAAGACAAAATTTATCAGTACGATTTAATCAAAAATGAAATAACAGAAAAAATTAATTTGAAAGATGGTAAAATTTTTTCTTTATCAATAGAAGATTTAAATAACAAAATATATGCTACCACTGATAATAATAATGTTTATGAACTTGATTTAAGCTTTAGTCAAGTAAAAAACAAATATGAATTAAATGCTTCAGTATATTCATCATTAATAGTTGATAAAAAACTATTTGCTGGAACAATTACAAATGTATGAGAATTAGATATTGAATAATTTTTATACAGTAAATAAAAAACATATATTTAAAAAGGTGCGTAACATATATTACGCGCCTTTTTTTCGTTTTATTTTTTTAGATTTATATCACTTATTATAACTTAATATATGATTTTTTTTGTTTTTTTTCTTAATACTAATAATAAAATAATACTCGTTAAAAAAATACCAATAACAGCACCAGCGATTGAAATAATAAAACGTATTAAAATTTGTTGAGGAGTTAAAAAGTATCCTGACAAATAAAATAATGATAAAACAAAAGCAAATGGAATACTATATGTAAATTGATCTAATTGATGTAATTTTAACTTATATGTAATAAAGGTTATAATAAAAGTAAATATGATTAAACTTAAACTAGAAAGTACCATTATTCAAAAAGGTAATTTAAAAGTAAAAGTAAAATCAGTACTAGTAGTAAAAAAAAGAATAATCCCTGGAATTAATACTTGTATTATTAAATAGCCAACACTTATCAAAAACTTAGTTCTTGGAAATGTATTTTCACTATTATTTTCAAAATTAACTTCTTGGTTTTTATTTTCCATACTTATCCTCTTCTATAATATAATTCTTTACAATTTTAACATGCTTTTATCAATAATTAAATAAGATTTATATTTATTAAATAACACTTATTTTAATACAAAAATTTAAGAACCTGTTTAG
>NZ_JALMUW010000110.1:0-1597 GCF_023846195.1 Spiroplasma endosymbiont of Lariophagus distinguendus | reverse complement strand
GTATCAGAATCCGCTATTGGATTCTTTTTTTAATTATTATTTTCAAAATCATTTAAAAGAATTTCAATAACATCACTTTTATTAATATTTAATTTAGTTGCAATTTTATTCAATTTATTATTAACAGAATTTTTTAAATAAAGTGTAGTATATATTTTTTTTTCTTTTTTTATTTTTCTAGAAAGTTGATTTAACTTTCTATCTAAATTACTTACTATAACATTATTTTTTTCATTTATTGAATTTTCAATATTAACATTATTTAAATTATTATAATTACTATTTTGTTGTAAATTATTATTATTTTCTTTTAAATTTCTTTCTTTTTCAACTTTATCTAGAGATCTTTTTATTTCCTCTTGCATAGTATTTTTTGCCATTTTTATAATACTCCTTTTTCAATTAATTCTTTAACTAAAATAGCAATAGGATTTTTTAAAGTTATAGAATTAAATTTCATTAACATAGTTTCTTTTTGTTTAATTGTAGAAAGTGGAATCTTTGTTTTTAAAATTTTATCTTTAAATGCACCATTATTTAAAAAATCAATTACTGCTTCATGAGTTTTATTCTTACCAACTTTATTTAACAAATAATATTTCATATTATTTTTAAATTTTAAACCTAATTCATTTAAACTCTTAATGGCATTATCATAAGGTTCTTTAATAGTTAAAATTCCTTCATAACTGTATTTATGTGGTTCAATAACTGTAATAATTTCATCACTTACTAGTAAAACACTTAATAATATTTTATTAAAAGAAGGAGATGTATCAAAAAAAATATAATCATAATTTTCTTTTAAAAAATTAAAATTTTTTTTAAAATTATTATACAATAATAGTTCCCCCATACTAGATAAATAAAGTTGATGATTTGTGTCAGAAATTAATTTATTATACGCTTCTACTATATCAATATTTTTTAAACTTGTTTTTTTAATTGTATTTTCCAACAATTTATTATCTGTATTACTTTTAAATCAATTTTCTATGTTTGTTTGATTATTAAAAAATGGTAACAAAGACCTTGATAAGTTTGCTTGAGGGTCTGTATCAAAAACTAATATTTTTTTGCCTAATTGAGATAAAACATTAATTAAATTTAAAGTTAATGTAGTTTTACCAACTCCACCTTTTGAATTAGCTAAAGTAATAATTTTCATAAATATGTTCCTTTTTAAAAATTTTATTTTATATTTTATATTATACCATAATAAATATTTTTTTATAAAATTTAAATAAATGGTAAATCAAATTAAATATTAATTATAAATAACATTTTTAAACACATTGTAAATATAAAGTTTTTATAAATTAAAATAAAAATTAATATTTTAAAATTTAAATAAATGGTAAATCAAATTAAATATGAATTATAAATAACATTTTTAAACACATTGTAAATAAAATTTTATTTTTAAAATTAAATATACTAAATATTATCAATATTATCTAAAATATTTTGTAGTTGTTCATTAGTTAAAATTGGTTTTTCAATATTTACTTTTTGTTTTTTAAAAGAATTTGCTATTAGCTTTGGTTTATAAAAATTATCTTTATATTCTTTTTTACTTGGTACTTTTTCAAGTTCA
>NZ_JALMUW010000011.1:0-20790 GCF_023846195.1 Spiroplasma endosymbiont of Lariophagus distinguendus | reverse complement strand
AGAAAATGGGTCTACTGATTTATCAAATAATAATTGAAAAGAAGAAATTAGAAGAGACTCAAATCACTTAATGCCAAAAACTGAAAAACCTTGTTGAAGAAGATATGTAATTAGAAGATAATTAGTAAAAAAATAAATATATATTTAAATAAATTAAAAAATAAGTTTTAACCCCTTGTTATTTTTTACTTTTATATGCTATTATTGTATAGGTAACGGCTCGGTAGCTCAGTTGGTAGAGCATTCGCCTGAAGAGCGAAGTGTCAGTGGTTCGAATCCGCTTCGAGCCACCATTATTTAAAATATAGGCAATTAAGCCTTTTTTTTAATTATTTTTCTTAGATTTAGGTTTAAGTTAAAATTTTAGGTATAATAGTGTCATTAGCAATTTTAAACAATTAATAATTCTAGAAAGAAGGGTATTAGTGTCTAAAATTTTAGTTTTAAATAATGCGAAAATAATTAGCATTAAGAAAATAATAAATAATGGTTTTTTAGTAATTAAAGATAATTTAATTTTCCAAATTAATGAAGGAAAGTATAATTATGAATTTCAAGATGCTCAGGTTATTGAATGTCATAATCAAACAATAATACCTGGTTTTATTGATTTACATGTACATGGAGGTTATGGCTATAGTTTAATGGATGGTACCATTGAATCAATTAATAATTTTGCAAAATTAGTTCCAAAAGAGGGAGTAACAAAGTTTTGTTATGCAACAGTTACTGCCAGTAAAAAAGAAATTGATAATATTCTTTCAGTATTTGCTAAGTATATGAAAACAGAAAATAAAGGTAACAAGGCACGAATTATTGGTGCATATTTAGAAGGACCTTTTATCTCAGAATTACAAAAAGGAGCACATACTCCGTCATTACTTCATGTTCCTGATCTTAATTTAGTAAAATTTTGAAATATAATTAGTAACAAAAATTTAAAATTTATTGTTTATGCTCCTGAGATAGATCCTAATTTAAATAATAAAAATTCAAATTTTATTTCTTCATTAATTAAAAATAATATTATTCCTAGTGTTGGTCATAGTAATGCTACTTTTAAAGAAATAACTAAAACTATTGAATATGGTTTAATGCATATTACCCATCTTTATAATGCAATGAGTCCCTATAATCATCGCGATCCTGGTGTTGTTCCAGCATCATTATATTATGATCAATTAGTTACTGAGTTAATTTGTGATGGAATTCATGTTGATATTGATATTTTAGCAATAACATATAAAATTAAAGGTGCCGATGGAATTTGTATGATTACTGATGCCATGAGTGCAAAGGGACAGCCTGATGGTAAGTATTTATTGGGACCATTACCTGTCATTAAAAGTAATAATAAGGTTACTGTTGAAGCAACCGGAAAATTGGCAGGCAGCATTGCAACAATGATTGCTGGTTTTAAAAATTTATTAAAAATTACTAATAATAATTGACAAGATTGCATCAAAATGGCCTCTTATAATAGTGCTAAACAAGTAGGAATTGCAAATAAAACGGGTGATATTGTTATTGGTAAATTAGCAGATATTATTGTATTAACTAAGAATAATGATATTTTTTTAACAATATGCGAAGGAAAAATTGCGTATCAACAAGAATAAGTAAGTAATGTAAGGGGTTTTTAAATTATGAAATTAATTATTTTAAAAGATAAAACTGAGGTTGCTCAATTATTAAGTAAAATTATTATTGATATTATTAAAGTTAAACCAAATGCTATTTTAGGATTAGCAACAGGAAGTAGTCCAATTGAAACATATAATTTATTAATAGCAGATGCAAAAAATAACAAAAGAGATTGATCAAAAGTTGTAACATTTAATTTAGATGAATATGTTGGTTTAACTCCAGATCATGTAAAAAGTTATCGTTATTTTATGAATCATCAATTATTTAATCATATTAAAAGTCTTAATTTAAAAAATACGTATGTTCCTAAAGGTATTGGTGATTTAGACCAAAATGTGGAAGAATATGAAAAATTATTAAAAGAAAAAGGACCAATTGATTTACAAATATTGGGTTTAGGTACTAATGGTCATATTGCTTTTAATGAACCAGGTACTCTTGCAAGTAGTAAAACACATGTTGTTAATTTAACTAAAGAAACAATTGAAGCTAATAAAAGATTTTTTTCTAAAGTTGAAGATGTACCAACCAAAGCTGTTACGATGGGCATTCATACTATTTTACAAGCTAAATTGATTGTTTTAATTGCTACAGGAACTAATAAAGCACAAGCTATTCGAGAGTTAGTTGAAGGTAAAGTTTCTCCAAATTATCCATGTACTTTTTTACAAAATCATGATGATGTTACAATTATTATTGATGAAGAAGCAGCAGCATTATTAAAACCAACTATATCAAAAAAAAATTAACTTAAAGGAGAAACAAATGGAACGTAAAAAGATTATTATTGGAAATTGAAAAATGTATAAAAATATAGAAGAAACTCAATTTTTTTTAAATGAATTTAATAAATTAATAAAAACTAAAAATATTAAATATGATTATGGAATAGCAGCTAGTTTTACTAATTTACCCTTATTAAAAATGAACAAAACTTCTACTTTAATTATTGCAGCTCAAAATTGTCATTATGAAACCGAAGGTGCATATACTGGTGAAATTTCAATTAAGATGCTAAAAGATATGATGGTTAGTCATGTTATTATTGGTCATTCTGAACGCAGAATGTATTTTAATGAAGTAGATGAAACAATAAATAAAAAAATACATTCACTATTTAATGCTAATATTATACCAATTTTATGTTGTGGTGAAACTTTAAACCAATATGAAAATAAAGAAACTAATGAAGTAATTAAAAATCAAATTAAGTTAGCATTAAAAAATATTAAAACAGAAAATATTGCTAAGTTAGTAATTGCCTATGAGCCAATATGAGCAATTGGTACTGGTAAAACAGCAACAGCTCAACAAGCCCAAACGGTTTGTAAAATGATTCGTGAATTTATTAGTGAATTATATAATAAAAATGTTGCAGAACAAGTACGTATTCAGTATGGTGGTTCAGTAAAACCCGATAATATTAAATTAATACTTTCTGAACCCAACATTGATGGTGCATTAGTTGGAGGTGCTTCATTAGTACCACAATCTTTTTTTGATTTACTAATTTAACTCTATTTAAATTACTAATAAAAATAAGGAGTTAACTAAACATGGAATTATCAAAGATACAAATTAAAAGTATGTGAACAAAACTAACAAAAAAAATTAAACATCGTGCCTTTCCGGCAACCACTTTTGTCAATGCTTTTAGGAATAAGTCAGAAATTTTAGCATTGTTTAGTAAAAATGGTGAAGACACTAATCAATTAGAACAAATTGGCTTTATTATTTGTACTAAAACTATTTTTGCTCCTAGTAGTGATAGTATTGTTAGTGACAAAGGTATTATTACTAATGAATATTTTACTGGTGAAGTAATTGATGTTAATAATACTCTTATTCCTAATACTTATATTCATTTAGTTAAGGTTAATAGTGGACCAATCGTTATTAACGATATTCCATTGTATTTAACTATCAATGAAAGTCATCATCAATCATTAGTTAATAATAAAATTGGTGCTAAATTATTTACAAATAGTTTGATGAAACAATTAAATTATAAAACTTCTAATTTTAGTTCTATTTCTATTACTGAACAAAATTTTATTGTTGCTCTTAATAATTTAAAGATAAATAGAAAACAAATATTGCAAAGTGAATTTATCATTAATTCTTTATTAGAACAAAAATTATCATTAGAACAGTTAATTTTATTGCAAAATAAAAAAGAATATAGTTATTTAAAAAAATTTAATGAAGTTGAATTACAAGAAATTATTAATTTGCAAAAAATAGCAGTTGTTGCTATTAAAACTAATAAAGATCAGCGAAAAATAACATTAATAGCAGGTAATAAACAACGAATTGAAAACTTTTTTATTAATGCTAAAAAACCAATCATTATTGCTATTAATGCTATTAATAAAAAAATTAGAGCAATTAATCAGCCCGAAAATATTCAACCAATAGCACCGATAACTAATATTACTAATTATCAAGATTTATGACAATTACAAAAAATTCATAAAGAACTATTGAAGTCATTTTCAAAATGGCGGATAGTATCTCAAGATATATTAGAAAATTTATCACAGACTTTTGCTTATGGTTATTATTCAGAAGTCATTGATAATTTGAAAATTACTCATTATTCTTTTAATAATGATTTATTAGATTATAATTTAATGGAAATTAAAGGACACAATTTATTAGCTAATAGTAGTAATACTATTTTATTTCTTTCTAATAATATTAGTGATAATCCTAGTATGGTTATTTTATTAAGTGAAGATTTAAAATCAATTTGTGATTTAAAAACAATAATTACTAAAATTACTAAAAAGCAATCTATTAAAATAGTCTTTAAAAAAGATATTGTTATTTTGAGTACTGTTCATTATCAATGTATTACTGATTTTATTACTAAAATGATTACTATTTTTAAATCTGATAATTTTAAACATCAGTTACAAGTTATTAAATAAAATATGAGGTGAAATTTATGAAAACAAAACAACCAATATTACTATGTATTTTAGATGGTTTTGGTATTGCAAAATCTAGTTCAACTAATGCTATTAGTTCTGCAACAAAACCTAATTTGGATTATTTATTAAAAACTTATCCGCATACTGAAGTTTCAGCTTCTGGCCTTGCAGTTGGTTTACCAGAAGGACAAATGGGCAACTCTGAAGTTGGACATTTACAAATTGGTGCCGGTAGAGTAATTTATCAGTCATTAACATTAATTAATAAGTCAATAAATGATAAAACATTTTTTAAAAATGAAACAATATTGTCAGCAATTAATCATGCCAAAAAGAATAATAGTAATGTTCATATTATTGGTTTACTAAGTGATGGTGGAGTACATGCTCATATTAATCATATTTTAGCATTATTAGAAATTGCTAAACAACAAAATTTTAAGAATGTTTATGTTCATGCTATTTTAGATGGTCGTGATACAAAAGCTGATATTTCTAAAATTTATATTGAACAGTTATTAAAAACTATGAAACAATTAGGCATTGGTATGCTTGCTACTATTTCAGGAAGATATTATGCTATGGATCGCGATAAACGTTGAGATCGTTTAAAAATAGCATATGATGTAATAGTTAATCATGAAGGTGCTTCATTTATTGATCCTATTGCTTATGTTAATGCAGAATATAGTGCTGGTCGTAATGATGAATTTATTATGCCTGCTTATAATTCTGAAATTAATAATGGTAATATTAGGAATAACGATAGCATTATTTTTGCTAATTTCCGTCCTGATCGTGCAATTCAATTAGCATCAGCATTAACAAATAATAAATATGATTTTAATATTAGTATGAAAATACCAACATTAAAAAATACTTTTTTTATTTCAATGATGGAATATGCTAAAAGTGTTAAACCACAAGGTGTTATTTTTCCACCTATATCAATGCTTGATGCTTTAGGGGAATGATTAAGTAAAAATCAATATCATCAATTACGAATTGCTGAAACTGAAAAATATGCACACGTAACTTATTTTTTTGATGGTGGTGTTGATGTTGAATATCCACTATCAACAAGAATTTTAATTCCTTCACCAAAAGTAGCAACTTATGACTTAAAACTAGAAATGAGTGCTCGCGAAATTACTACTCGTTTAGAAAGTGAAATTTCTAAAAACATATATGATGTTATGGTTTTAAATTTTGCTAATCCTGATATGGTTGGTCATACTGGTGTTTTAAATGCTGCCATTGATGCAATTGATGTTATTGATGAATGTATTGGAAAATTGTATCAAGCAATGAAAAAAGTGAATGGTATTTTAATGATTACTGCTGATCACGGTAATGCTGAAATCATGATTGATAAAGAGGGTAATCCTAATAAAAAACATACATCGCAACCAGTACCATTTATTATTTGTAAAACAGAATTAAAATTAAAATCAGGTGGTTGCTTAGCAAATATTGCTCCAACGCTATTAGACGTTTTGGGTTTAGTTAAACCAACTGTTATGACCAGTGAGTCTTTAATTATTAAATAAAAATATATTGATTTTTCTTTTTATTGATAAGTGCTTGTTTTAAGAATATAAAAGTATTAAAATATAGGCATATGAATTAAATATAGTGTTTCCCCTTTTATTTTTTTAAATAAATATAAGGGGTTTATTATATTTAGTTCCTATATTATTTTAGAAATCTATACATTTATTAAAAATTATGGAGGTAAAGTATGCCATTATCAGAAACAGTAGAATATCAATATCGAGAACTTAATGACTTTCTACAAAAATCATTAAGTTCTAAAAAAGATGAATCATCACCCAATATAACTTTAAATAGTTTGGAAGTTAAGATTGATGATATAAAAACACAATTAGATAGTAGTTTAAAAGAATATATTATTGAACTTGTATATGTAGATGAAAAGGGACGTTTAGTAAAAAATACTAATGATGAAAATGTTAGTATTATTCAACAACCACCTTTAGCAATTAATAGTGATCAATTACAACAACTAGTAATAGTAAAAGAAAAATTAGATAGTTCTCTAGTACATTTATATCGAACTAAAAAAGAAAATGATAAGATTATTCTTGAATATTTAGGTAAAAAAGAATTACCGGCATTATTATTAAAAACTCAATCAGAATCCAATAATTTAAATAATGAAGAATATAAAGAAGAGTTAGATGATCTTAATGTTAATATTATAAAAAGATCTGAAGAGTCTATGAAATTATCATTTGCTGAAAATGGAACGTGTTATTTATTTATTGATAATAAAAACAAAACAATTGTTCCTGTAGATGTAAATGATGCTAAGGAATTTAAAAACTTTGTAGCCAAAAAATGTCCTCGTAATGGTAGTATAAATATTGAAGTTGATAAAAATGGAAAGATTTTGTTTGCATATATTATTGATAACCAGACTCATAAGAGGAAAGATATAAAAATTGATGAAAAATTAATTGATACTCTTGAAAGAGTAATTAGTACAGCCTCTTCTTTACATTCACAACATTTACAAAATAATTCTGTTGCACCTAAAAAAGAAGTACAAAGTAATAATTTTTTTCCTGCAAAGGAAATTAATGGTACTGAAGCACCATCAAAACCAGTAGAACAAAATGTTAAGTCAGTTTTATCTACACCAACACCATAAATGTAATAATTAAAGGAGAAAATATAAAAATGCCACTAATGGAAAATTTTAAATGATTTACAAACATTATGAGAAGTATATATCAATCAGAAATAAGTGATGTTGAAGATATTGCTATTGAAGTAGAGGATGACCTATATTCAAAAAAGAATACACTTAATATTTTGAAGAATTCTTCTTTCAATATTAATCCATTAAAAGTAAAAAAAATAGTTAGTTTAAATCAAGATGGAAAATTTGTTGTTGATAGTGGTTCATTAGTTAATACTATATTTATTAGTGATGAATCATTAATTCAAAATGATCAAAGTATATTTAAAAAAGACCAATTAGTTTTCGTTGAGGATGAAACTGACAATACTAAAATTAAAGTATATAAAATTTTATTTGATGAATCTGAAGGTGAAATAAGACCTGAATTAGGATTATTAGGAAGTATAAATTTATTAAAATTTAATGAAATTTTTATAAATTCTGGACTGTTTAAAGAAAATGATGTTTTAATTAATCAAAAGATTAAAAGTTTATTAGATACTCCACAGTTGCGAAATCCATTTGAACAACCAAACCCAGTTTGAGATGTGGAATACTATAAAATTAATGATTATTCTTCAAATAGTACAATGATCGAAGATTTTAAAAAACATTTAAATTTAGTGAATGTTGAAAAAGACTATTTTATTTATTGTCAAGGAAATGAAATTTTTATTAAAAATGTTACTGATCCAAATGATACTTTTATAATCTCAACAACTGCTCAAAGTATTACTGATAATGATATTTTTTATTTAAATAAAAAGATTAACGAAAATGGAGAAATTTTTTGAGAAACCTATAAAATAACAAAAAAACCTGTTCTAGGACGATTATATGATAATGTAAAATATCAAGCACATAAAGTTAAATTTTTAACCGACCAGCAATTTGATGATTTAAAAGCATTAAGTACTCCTCCAGAATTAGGATTTACTATAGAACCAACAAATAATATTGGATTAGCATCTGTTATTAAAGCAGAACAAGAAGAAATTGATTTAGATGCTATGCTTTTTTTACTTATTGTACCAGAAGTATTACCAGAAGATTTACCTGAACCTTTACCGATTACAAATAATATCACTGAAACATTACAAAATAATAGCATAGAAGGTTTGCATAGTTTAGTAATAGAAGATGGTAAAATAAAAATATCAGATGCTAAATCAGATCCAGAAAATGTAATTTTTGAACAAGAACTTTCTCTGGATAATAAAAAAATATGAAATGATATAGAAGTTGCTAGTAAGTATCAAAAAGTATACTTTGCAAAAAACCCAAGTAATAATTTAGTAGAAAAATGAGTAGTTATTGCTGATCAAAATCAACTACAATGTATTGGAACACTTTCTTTATTAGAGTTAAGAAAAAGTTTTGCAAATAATAATTTATTTCCTAATGGATTAAAGGGTATTCACTGTGGAGAAAATGGATCACAAGTTAAAGTGGCAAGAGCTGCTGCTGAACAGGTAATATCACCAAAACCATCAGCTACAAAATTATCTCCAGTTATCGTTAAAAATGTTATTAATTTAAAATGAGATGATAGTAGAGAATTATGAGATTTAAACATAACAACTGATGAGCAAACATTGGATAAAAAATTAAAATTAGAAAAAGATGAAAATGATATTTTGAAAAATTTAATAGATAAAAATAATAATGCAAATACTGTTATTTTATTTAATAAGTATGATGGAAAATTTTTAAGAGCATATTATTTTGATGAAAATAATAAAAAAGTAAATTGCTCTAATAAGTTAAGTGATGAAGATAAAGAACAACTTAGTATCATAAATCAGAAAGCAAAAGTAAGAGTATCAGAAACAAGAACAGTAAGACCAATACCTGATTTAAAATCAAACTTATTTTCAAAAAATATTAAAACTTTTAATTTTAATATTTTTAATGGAAAATGTTATGTTTTATGTAATGATGAACTTGGAATTCCATTAAAAGCAGAAGTGAAACTTAGTCCTGAACAAATTCGTGCATTATCATATTTAACTAAAAATGAAGTTGATTTTTCTTTAACTTTTGATAAAGATGATAATTTTAAAAGTATAAGTTATATCTTTTATAGAGATGAAGTAAAACAAAATGTAACTATTAACAGAAAAGATTTATCTAATGGTAATAATTTTAATCAAAAAACGATTGAAACTGATGAATTAATGAAAGCAATAATTACTGCTCTTAATAATCCTGAAAGTTTAATACCAGAGGATGATGGAGTAACTCCAAAACCATGAAATAGTGATACTGCTGCTAAAGTTAATGATACATCATCACCAAGTAGTACAACTCAACATTCACAACAACAACAAATGTAATTAAATCATCATTATTTTAGAACCACAAATAAAAAATATTTGTGCTTTTTTGATTCTAAACAATATTTTTTTCTGTATAATAATTAGTGAAATATTAAAGAAAGAAGGAATTAACAAATATGTCTTGTATTATTGATATTAGAGCACTACAAGTAATAGACTCAAGAGGAAATCCAACTATTCAAGTTGAATGTTGAACTGAAGATGGTGGATACGGGATTGCTTTAGTGCCATCAGGTGCTTCAACAGGTACTAGAGAAGCTTTAGAACTACGAGACAAAGATACTAAAGTTTATGGTGGACTTGGTGTTATGAAAGCTATTAAAAATATTAATGAAAATATTGCCGAAGCCATTATTGGTTTGGAAGTTACTAATCAAAGATTAATTGATCAAACAATGATTAAGTTAGATGGAACAGAAAATAAAACAAAATTAGGTGCCAATGCTATTTTAGGGGTATCATTAGCAGTTGCTAAAGCTGCCGCTGATGAATTATATGTGCCCTTATATACATACTTAGGTGGTACTAATGCTTGTCAGTTGCCAGTCCCAATGTTAAATGTAATTAATGGTGGTGCTCATGCTGATAATAATATTGATTTTCAAGAATTTTTAATAATGCCAGTTGGTGATAAAACATTTTCAAAGGCAATCCAAATGGCTGCTGAAACTTTTCATGCTTTAAAAAGTATTTTAAAAGGTAAGGGTTTAGTTACTGCAGTTGGTGATGAAGGTGGTTTTGCTCCTAATTTAAAATCAACTGAAGAAGCATTAGATTTAATTGTCGAAGCTATTAAAAAAGCGGGTTACACTCCAAATAAAGATATAAAAATTGCTATGGACTGTGCATCATCAGAGATTTATAAAAATGGTAAATATGTTTTTGGCAATAAAGATGGTAAAAGTAAAAATACTGAAAAATTATTAACTTCAGCGCAACTAGTAGATTATTTAGTTGATTTAACTAAAAAATATCCAATTATTTCAATTGAAGATGGTTTGGCTGAAGGTGATTGAGAAGGATTTAAATTATTATTAGAAAAATCAGAAGGTAAATTCCAAGTTGTTGGTGATGATTTATTCGTTACTAATCCAAAAATTATTAAAGAAGGAATTATTAAAAACGTTGCTAATTCAGTATTAATTAAACTAAATCAAATTGGAACATTAACTGAAACTATGGAGGCTATTGAAATGTGTCAAAAAGCTGGGTGAACAGCAGTAGTATCTCATCGTTCTGGGGAAACTGAAGATACAACGATTGCTGACTTAGCAGTAGCTTTTAATACTGGACAAATTAAAACAGGTTCAATGTCAAGAACTGATCGTGTTGCAAAATATAATCGTTTATTAACAATTGAAGCCGATTTAGCAGATCAAGCTAAATTTTTAGGTGACGATGTATTTTATAATATTAATTAATTAAAATCATATTTTATGGTTAAATTTACTGATATCCTTTTTAATTTTAAACAAATTATAATAATTATCACTAAAATAATGTAATTAGAAGAGAGGATGACTAAATATGCAAGAATTAAATAAAAGAAGAATTGGAATCTTAACTTCTGGTGGTGATTCACCAGGTATGAATAATGTTATTAATGCAGTATATAAGACTTTTCGTGGTATAAATCATGAAAATAGTAAAATTGCTACTGCTGATAAAAGACCATTTGAATTAGTTTTAATAAAAAATGGTTATAAAGGAATAATGACAAATGACATTCACGTTATTGATAACAATTGAGCAAATTTAATTGATCTAGGAACTGAGATGGGGGGAACAATCATTGGGTCTGCTCGTTTTAGAGAATTTGAGCAAGAAGAAACTCGTAAAAAATGTATTGAAATTTTAAAATCTAAAAAAATTGAAGGTTTAATTGCTATTGGTGGTGATGGCACATATAATGGTTTGCAAAAATTAAGTAATGAAGCAGCTATTCAATGTGTGGGTATTCCAGGTACTATTGATAATGATATTAGTTCAAGTGAGTTTACTATTGGTTTTGATACCGCTCTTAATACAATTGTTGAAAATCTTGATAAAATTCGTCAAACTGCTAATTCTCACGGAAGAATTATGATTGTTGAAGTAATGGGTCGTAATTGTGGTGATCTTGCTCTTCACAGTGCTGCTGCTGCAAATTGTGATTTAGTTGCAACTAAAGATTTAGGAATTGGAGAACAGTCATTGATTGATATTATTAAACAGTTGTACACTAAAAAACAACGTCGTTCATTAGTAATAGTAGTAACTGAACGTCAATATGATGTTAATAAAATAGCTAAAATCATTGAAAAGGATACTGATTGTGAAACAAGAGCAGTAATATTGGGTCAAATTCAACGTGGGGGAACACCAAGTGCATTTGATCGTTATTTAGCAACAATGATGGGTATTTTTGCTGCTGAAAGATTTGCAAATAGTAATAAATCTAGTATTTGTATTGGATTGCAAGATAATAAATTAGTAGCTATTGAAATTCAAGATGCATTAAACACACCTTCAATAAATAAAAATAACGTTGCTAATAAAATTTTACGTTTGTCAGGAGTTATTTTTAAAAAAAATACTTAATAAAAAGAGGTGAATAATTTGATATCAATTATAAAAAGAACTAAATGTGTAACTACTTTAGGACCTGCTTCAAATTCTGCTGATGTTATTAAACAACTAATAGAAAATGGCTCAATTTGTGGGCGTTTAAATTTTTCTCATGGTACTCATGATGAACATTTAGCAAGGGTTTTAATGATTAGAGAAGTATCTAAACAATTAAATGTACCAGTTGCTATTATGTTAGATACTAGAGGTCCGGAAGTTAGAACACATACCTTTACAAAAGGTAGTGTAGAAATCAAAAAAAATGAAATTATTACGATAATTGATAATAAAGAGATTATTGGTACTGCGGATAAGTTTTCTGTAAATTATGGTAATTTAGCAAAAGATATTAAAGTTAATGATAATTTACTAGTAGATGATGGTAAATTAACATTAAAGGTTACAGCGGTTAAAGACCATACTGTTATTTGTCAAGCTTTAAATACACATACTATTAAAGATCGTCGTGCTATTAATATTCCAAATGTTAAATTGTCTTTACCTTTTATTTCTGAAAAAGATAGAGCAGATTTAATTTTTGGTTGTCAGCAAAAAGTAGATTATGTTGCTGCATCATTTGTTTGTTCAGCAGCTGATATTAAAGAAATCCGCAAAGTTTTAGATGATAATGATGGTAAACATATTCAAATCATTGCTAAAATTGAATCACAATTAGCAGTTAATAATTTTGATGAAATTTTAAAAGAATCAGATGCTATTATGGTTGCTCGTGGTGATTTAGGAGTTGAAATTCCTTTTGAAAAAGTTCCTTTTTTAGAACGTGAATGAATTAAAAAATGTCGTACTGTTAACAAACCGATAATTGTTGCTACGCAAATGCTAGATTCAATGATAGATAACCCTCATCCAACACGTGCTGAAGTTACTGATGTTTGGGTTGCTATGGATTGGGGAGCAACATGTACAATGTTATCGGGTGAATCTGCTAATGGTAACTATCCTGTGTTATCAATTGCAACAATGAGTAAAATTCTTGTTGATGCTGAAAGTCATCAAGAACAGAGTAAAATTGCTACTGATTTATTGCATACAAAAGATCAATTGGTTGCTAAAACTATTAAAAAAATTATTGAAGAAAAACCACAATATTTAATTACTAATAGTCAAGATAGTAATTATATTAGAACTATTGCTAATGCTCATTTGCCAGTTTATATAATTCCTATTGTTAATAATGTTATTGATTATAATAAATTTGCAATAAACTTTGGAATTTATACTTTTTTAGCAACTGAAGGAATTCCAGTAGAATTAAGTAATTCTTCGCAATTAGTTAAAAGCATTAGTAGCACTTATATAATCCCTACTAAATCAAAAGTATTAGTAGTAGATATTAATAATAATACTAATCCTTTTACAACTTTTATTGTTAAATAACCTAGTACTACTGAGGTAAATTAGAAAAGGAATTAGGTAAAACATGAAAATTAATGTAATTAAATTAAATGGCAAAACGATGACTTATAATATTGAAAATCCAATTACTGGTTATCAATTATTAAAACAGGAAAATGAAAATATAGATTCTTCAATTATTGCTTTTACTCTGAATGGACAATTAAAAGATTTATATTGAGAAATTAAAGAAGATGCTGAAATCAAGTTTATTAAAAAAGATGATGCTTTAGGATGAACTATTTTAAATTATGGATGTGCTATGATTTTAGCTCATACTATTAAATTAATGTATCCACAAGCGTTAATTACGATTGCTAATACTAATGATAATGGTTTTTATTTAGATTTTGATTATGAAAAACGACTTTCTAATGATGAATTAATTAAAATTGAAGAGAAAATGCGTGAAATTTTAATAAAAAATATTGAAATTAAAAGAGTTTGTCAAACTAAAGAAGAATCTTTAAAAACTCATAAAGACAATCCTTTTGCTTTAGAATATATTAAATTAAATCATGTTAATGGATTAAAATGCTCTTATTTAGTTGATAATAAGACTTTAGTAGTAGCATCGGGTGTTGCTATTAATAATTCTTCATCAATAAAAGATTTTAAATTATTAAGTATTACTGGTGCATATTGATTAGGAAATGATAAAAATAAACAATTACAGCGCATTTCTGGAATTTGTGATTATTCAAAAGTAAAATTAGTAGATAAACTTAATGAACTTGAAGAACGAAAAAATCGTGATCATCGCAAACTAGGTAAAGAATTAAGTATTTTTACTTTTAATGATGATTGTGGTAAAGGATTACCTATATTTTTACCAAATGGTATGGTTATTAAAAAAGTTTTGCAGGAATATTTGAGAAAACAAGAATTTATGTGAGATTATCAAGAAGTAGCAACACCAGTTTTAGGTTCTGTTGAATTATATAAAAAAAGTGGTCATTGAGATCATTATCGTGAAAATATGTTTACTCCAATTAAAAAAGAAGAAGAACAATTGGTATTAAGACCAATGACTTGTCCTCATCACTGTATGATTTATAAAAGTGCTCTTCGTAGTTATAAAGATTTACCTTTGCGTTTAAGTGAGCATGCTTTATTATATCGTTATGAAGCAAGTGGGGCTTTAACTGGTTTAGAACGAGTAAGAAGTATGGAATTAACTGATTCTCATATTTTTGTTAGATTTGATCAAATGAAAACAGAGTTTAAACGTTGTTATCAGTTAATTGCTGAGGTTTTAAAAACTTTAAATATTAAAATTGATTATTTATCATTATCTTTACGAGATCCTGCTGATAAAGAAAAATATTTTAATGATGATAAAATGTGAAATCAAGCAGAAACAGCATTACGTGAAGTATTAGATGAATTACAATTAGAGTATAAACCAATGATTGGTGAGGCTGCTTTTTATGGACCAAAATTTGATGTTCAAATTAAAACAGCATTAGGTCATGAAATTACAATATCTACTATTCAATTCGATTTCTTATTACCGAAAAAGTTTAATTTAACTTATATTGATGAAAATAATAATGAAACAAATCCAGTTATTGTTCATCGAGGATTAATTGGTACATATGAACGTTTTATTGCCACATTATTAGAACAAAATAAAGGTGTTTTTCCACTATGATTAGCACCAAGGCAAATTGCAATTTTACCAATAAATGAAAAAGAAAAAACCTTAGAATATGCTAATAAATTATTGCAAACTTGTAAACAACATAATTTACGAACTGAAATTATTAGCAGTGGAACTATTGGCAAACGTATTGTTGAAACACAAACTCAAAAAATTCCTTATCAAATTATTATTGGTGATAAGGAAATAGAAAATAATAATTTAAGTTATCGTCAGTATGGTCAAAAAGAAAGTAAAATTGTTACCTTATCAGAATTTTTAAAATTATTAACAAAACAAGTTGAGAATAAAATATAACTATAAAAATTAAAAAACCATTTAAGGTTCTAATTCTTAAATGGTTTTTTAGTTAATTAAGCAATTTAAATTTTACTAAGTATATTAGTAAAATTTAAACCATTTTTTTATACGAAAAAAAATATTTATATTTTTACTATTATTTTCATTGACATTGGGTTTTGTTTTCTGTAAGATACTTAT
Source organism: Spiroplasma endosymbiont of Lariophagus distinguendus (assembly GCF_023846195.1). Lineage (NCBI taxonomy): Bacteria > Bacillati > Mycoplasmatota > Mollicutes > Entomoplasmatales > Spiroplasmataceae > Spiroplasma > Spiroplasma endosymbiont of Lariophagus distinguendus. The sequence continues at coordinate 4,995 of NZ_JALMUW010000011.1, read as the reverse complement.
TGTGCCCGAAAATAAATGGGTTACAAACTAGAAAAAACGATCTTTGAAAACTAAATAGAACAAGAATTAATCCGTCAATTTTTTATTAAAAATTAAATAAGTCAGACATCATCTTTTAACAAAAACAATTTTATTGAGAGTTTGATCCTGGCTCAGGATTAACGCTGGCGGCATGCCTAATACATGCAAGTCGAACGAAAGTAGCAATACTTTAGTGGCGAACGGGTGAGTAACACGTATCTAACCTACCATTTAGTGGGGAATAACTGTTGGAAACGACAGCTAATACCGCATATGTTATTTATTTGCAATGATAAATAATGAAAGGAGCATTTGCTTCGCTAATTGATGGGGATGCGGCGCATTAACTAGTTGGTAAGGTAATGGCTTACCAAGGTAACGATGCGTAGCCGATCTGAGAGGATGAACGGCCACATTGGGACTGAGACACGGCCCAAACTTCTACGGAAGGCAGCAGTAGGGAATTTTTCACAATGGGCGAAAGCCTGATGGAGCAATGCCGCGTGACTGATGAAGGTCTTCGGATTGTAAAGGTCTGTTGTAAGGGAAGAAGTGCTAGAATAGGAAATGATTTTAGTATCGACCATACCTTACCAGAAAGCCACGGCTAACTATGTGCCAGCAGCCGCGGTAATACATAGGTGGCAAGCGTTATCCGGATTTATTGGGCGTAAAGCGTGCGTAGACGGTTTTGCAAGTCTGAGGTTAAATTTAGGGGCTCAACCCCTAACCGCCTTGGAAACTACATTACTAGAGTATAGGAGAGGTTAGTGGAATTTCATGTGTAGCGGTGGAATGCGTAGATATATGAAGGAACACCAGTGGCGAAGGCGGCTAACTGGCCTATTACTGACGTTGTGGCACGAAAGCGTGGGGAGCAAATAGGATTAGATACCCTAGTAGTCCACGCCGTAAACGATGAGTACTAAGTGTTGCCATGAGGCAGTGCTGTAGCTAACGCATTAAGTACTCCGCCTGAGTAGTATGCTCGCAAGAGTGAAACTCAAAGGAATTGACGGGGACCCGCACAAGCGGTGGAGCATGTGGTTTAATTCGAAGCAACGCGAAGAACCTTACCAGGTCTTGACATACCTTGCGAAGCTATAGAGATATAGTAGAGGTTAACAAGGATACAGGTGGTGCATGGTTGTCGTCAGTTCGTGTCGTGAGATGTTTGGTTAAGTTCAGCAACGAACGCAACCCTTGTCCTTAGTTGCCAGCATTAAGTTGGGGACTCTAAGGAGACTGCTAGTGTAAGCTAGAGGAAGGTGGGGACGACGTCAAATCATCATGCCCCTTATGACCTGGGCTACACACGTGCTACAATGGCTGATACAAAGAGTCGCTAAACCGCGAGGTCAAGCAAATCTCAAAAAGTCAGTCTCAGTCCGGATTGAAGTCTGCAACTCGACTTCATGAAGTCGGAATCGCTAGTAATCGCGAATCAGCAATGTCGCGGTGAATACGTTCTCGGGTTTTGTACACACCGCCCGTCAAACCACGAGAGTTGGCAATGCCAGAAGTCGGTGTCCTAACCGTAAGGAGGGAGCTGCCAAAGGCAGGGTTGATGATTGGGGTTAAGTCGTAACAAGGTATCCCTACCGGAAGGTGGGGATGGATCACCTCCTTTCTATGGAGTTTAGTTTCTAATAAGAAACCAAGACAACAAGAAAAATTAGATGGAGGATTTATTGGATTACTTCTTTTGTTCTGTTTAGTTTTCAGGGATTGTTTTCTCTGAGCAATTGTTCTTTAAAAACTGGATAATAGACATCTTTTAAAAAAAATAAGATAATTTTTATCTTGCAATAGGATATTCTAAAAATAAATTATTAAGAGCGTATGGTGGATGCCTTGGAATTGGAAGACGATGAAGGACGCGATTACCTGCGATAAGCTTCGGGGAGCTGGAAATAAGCTTTGATCCGGAGATGTCCGAATGGGGAAACCCACTATCTTTAATCAGATAGTACTGTACAATGAATTCATAGTTGTGCAGAGTGATACCTAGAGAATTGAAACATCTTAGTACCTAGAGGAAAAGAAAGCGAATGCGATTCCCTTAGTAGCGGCGAGCGAAAAGGGAGCAGCCTAAACCAGTCGTCAGACTGGGGTTATAGGACTGTCTATTAGGTTCGACCTATGAAGAGTTACAAAATTTATATATAGCAGAAGTTGTTGGGAAGCAACGCCATAGATGGTGAAAGCCCAGTATGCGAAATGTATAAATCTCTTGACAGTATTCTGAGTACGGCGAGGCACGTGGAACCTTGTCGGAATTTGCGCAGACCACTGCGTAAGGCTAAATACTAACCAATTACCGATAGTGAACCAGTACCGTGAGGGAAAGGTGAAAAGTACCCCGAGAGGGGAGTGAAATAGTTTCTGAAACCATATGCTTACAACAAGTCGGAGCCCGTTAATGGGTGACGGCGTGCCTTTTGTAGAATGAGCCGGCGAGTTACGATTACATGCAAGGTTAAGTTGAAAAGACGGAGCCTAAGTGAAAGCGAGCCTGAATAGGGCGTTTAGTATGTGGTCGTAGACCCGAAACCAGGTGATCTAGCCATGAGCAGGTTGAAGTTAATGTAACAGTTAATGGAGGACCGAACCAACGTTCGTTGAAAAGACCGTGGATGACTTGTGGCTAGCGGTGAAATTCCAATCGAACCTGGAGATAGCTGGTTCTCCCCGATATAGTTTTAGGACTAGCGTCAGAATTAGTGCAATGGAGGTAAAGCTCTGAATGTATGATGGCCCCACCTCGGGGTACTGAATGCAATTAAACTGCGAATGCCATTGTTACATATCTGGCAGTCAGTCTATGGGTGATAAGGTCCATGGACGTGAGGGAAACAGCCCAGATCATCAGCTAAGGTCCCCAAATCAATGCTAAGTGGAAAACGATGTGGAATTGTTCAGACAGCTAGGAGGTTGGCTTAGAAGCAGCCATCCTTTAAAGAGTGCGTAACAGCTCACTAGTCGAATGATTCTGCGCGGAAAATGTACCGGGGCTAAGCATTGTACCGAAGCTATGGGTCTATATATATGTTTACATATATTGTGGGCGGTAGGGGAGCGTTCTAATCTGCGACGAAGTTAGACCGGAAGGACTAGTGGAGCGTTTAGAAGTGAGAATGCCGGCGTGAGTAACGATTGAAGGTGAGAATCCTTCATGCCGATTGACCAAGGTTTCCTGGGCTAGGTTCGTCCACCCAGGGTTAGTCAGGACCTAAGGCGAGGCCGAAAGGCGTAGTCGATGGATAACAGGTTGATATTCCTGTACCACCATGGTGACTGATGGAATGACGGAGAAGGCTAAAATGTCCCAGTGATTGGTAGTGCTGGGCTAAGTACAAAGAGGGTTGTGTAGGCAAATCCGCACAGCGTTAACCTTGAAGTACGATGGGGAGTGAACGGTTCGCTTAGTAACGAAGCATTTGATGCCATACTTCCAAGAAAAGTTTCTAAAGACATCACCATGGTGCCTGTACCGAGAACGGACACACGTGGTCAAGGAGAATATCCTAAGGCAAGCGAGATAACTATAGCTAAGGAACTCTGCAAAATAACTCCGTAAGTTAGCGAGAAGGGGAGCTCATAGCAATATGAGTCGCAGTGAAGAGGTCCGGGCGACTGTTTAGCAAAAACACAGCTCTCTGCTAAGTCGTAAGACGATGTATAGGGGGTGACGCCTGCCCAGTGCTGGAAGGTTAAAGAGATTTGTTAGCGTAAGCGAAGCTTTGAACTGAAGCCCCAGTGAACGGCGGCCGTAACTATAACGGTCCTAAGGTAGCGAAATTCCTTGTCAGGTAAGTTCTGACCCGCACGAAAGGCGTAACGATCCGGACGCTGTCTCGGCTATAGACTCGGTGAAATCTTAGTACCTGTGAAGATGCAGGTTACCCGCGATTAGACGGAAAGACCCCGTGGAGCTTTACTACAACTTGATATTGAATTTTGGTGTAGTTTGTACAGCATAGGTGGGAGACGTTGATATGCAGACGCTAGTAGGCATGGAGTCACCATTGGGATACCACCCTTGCTATATTGAAATTCTAACTTGAGACCATAATCTGGTCTAAGGACAGTGTCTGGTGGGTAGTTTGACTGGGGCGGTCGCCTCCTAAAAAGTAACGGAGGCGCCCAAAGGTACCCTCAATATGAATGGAAATCATATGTAGAGCGCAAAGGTAAAAGGGTGCTTGACTGCGAGACATACAAGTCGAGCAGGAACGAAAGTTGGGCTTAGTGATCCGGCGGTGCTGTGTGGAAAGGCCGTCGCTCAACGGATAAAAGTTACCCCGGGGATAACAGGCTAATCTCTCCCAATAGTTCATATAGACGGGGAGGTTTGGCACCTCGATGTCGGCTCATCGCATCCTGGAGGTGTAGTCGCTTCCAAGGGTTGGGCTGTTCGCCCATTAAAGCGGTACGCGAGCTGGGTTCAGAACGTCGTGAGACAGTTTGGTCCCTATCTGTCGTGGGCGCAAGAAATTTGAGGAAAGCTGTTCCTAGTACGAGAGGACCGGAATGGACCTACCTCTGGTGCACCAGTTGTCACGCCAGTGGCACAGCTGGGTAGCTATGTAGGGCATGAATAAGCGCTGAAAGCATCTAAGCGCGAAGTCAGTTCCAAGATGAGATTTCTCATTCGAAAGAAGTAAGATCCCTTGAATACTACAAGGTTGATAGGTCAGGTGTGTAAGCATAGTGATATGTTCAGCTTACTGATACTAATAGATCGAGGATTTATTGAAGAATATATTCTCTATTGCAAATCAAAAGTAATCAAATTTAAAGATGTCTGTTTCTAGTTTTTAGGGAGCAATTGCTAAACTATTTGGTGTCCATGGCGGAGTGGTCACACCTGTTCCCATCTCGAACACAGCAGTTAAGCACTCCAGCGGCGAAAATACCAGCAATGGGAAAATAGCACGATGCCAAATTTTTTTTACATTAAAATAAGTAAAT
>NZ_JALMUW010000109.1:0-1609 GCF_023846195.1 Spiroplasma endosymbiont of Lariophagus distinguendus | reverse complement strand
ATAAAATTATATTAAGAAAATTAGGAGGTATAGTATTTATGAAAATTCTAATTGATGAAAAAGATATTGAACAAGCATATGATAATATTAAAGATAAAATTACTAAAACTAGTCTGATAAATGCTGATAAACTTTCATCAATTTCAAATAATAATATATTTTTAAAACTAGAAAACTTACAAAAAACTGGCAGTTTTAAAATTAGAGGTGCTTTAAATAAAATACTAAATCTAAATCAAAAACAGCAAGAAAAAGGAATAATTGCTGCTAGCGCTGGAAATCATGCTCAAGGGGTAGCATTAGCTGCCAAAAGTTTAAATTTAAAATCAAAAATTATTATGCCCACAACTGCACCCTTGGCTAAAATTACAGCAACTAAAGAATATGGTGGTTCAAAATGTAATGTTAAAATTTATGGTAATATGTTTGATGATTCAATGGATGAAGCATTAAGAATTGAAAAAGAGGAAGACTTAACATTAGTTCATCCATACGATGATAGTTTTATAATTTCTGGACAAGGAACAATTGGATTAGAAATATATGAACAAATGAATGCAATTGGCAAAGAAATAGATTACTGTTTAGTTCCTATTGGTGGGGGGGACTTTTAAGTGGTATTTCAATTTATTTAAAAAGCAAAAATCCAAATATTAAATTTATTGGCATTGAGACACAAAATGTTGATTCTTATAATCAAGCTTTACAAAAAGGAAAACCTTTTAAAATTCAAGGTAAAAGTTCAATTGCTGATGGAATTGCTGTTAAACAAATAGGAGAATTAACATTTAATATTTTAAAGAAAAACGTTGATAAGGTTATTACTGTTAGTGAAGAAGAAATTGCGCAAGCAATGTTATTTTTATTAGAAAAATGTAAAATTGTAGCTGAAGGTAGTGGTGCTGTTGGTGTTGCTGCTATTCTTTCTGGTAAATTAAATCAAATCGTTGGTAAAAACAAAAACATTGTATGTTTAATTAGCGGTGGGAACGTTGATATTACAACCTTAGGTACTATTATTAATAGTGCTTTGATCAGTTGTCATCGTAGAATTGTATTTTCAATTAATGGTAAAATTAGTAATGATACTATTTTAGAAATTGTTAATATAATTAATAAGTTTGGTGCTTCTATTTACAAGATTCATAGTACATTTGATAAAAATCAATTAGATATCAATAATTTTAACATCAAATTTGTATTAGATATTACTGATGAAAATCAAAAAAATAATATTTTTAATGAAATAAAAAATTCAAACTATAATTTAAAATTGATTAAAAAATAGCATTTATAAATTTTAATAAATTAATTTTTATTGTGACAAAGTAAATAAAGTGGCGTAAATGTTGTTTTTTTAGGTTAAATAAAAATTATTGTTTTAAATAAGCAATCGCTTCAATTTCAATTAATGCATCTTTAGGAATTCTAGCAACTTGAACTGTTGATCTTGCTGGAGCATGTTCACCAAAGATTTCTCCATAAATTTTATTCATTTCAACAAAATGATTTAAGTCTTTTAAGAAAATATTAACTTTCACAATATTATTTAAAGTAATATTAGCAGTTTCCAAATTGCTTTAATATTTAATAAAATTTGTTTAGTTTG
>NZ_JALMUW010000108.1:0-1719 GCF_023846195.1 Spiroplasma endosymbiont of Lariophagus distinguendus | reverse complement strand
GCACCATTTTCAAGTAATGCATTAAAAGAATTAAGATGTCCATTATTTGCAGAATAAAATAAAAGTTGTTGAATATAATAATTTTTAATATCTATATCAATATTTGGCTGAATTAATAATAATTTTACTACTTCAATTTTATCGTTTTTAATTGCAATATCTAACAAATTGTTATCATTTTCATCTTTAATATTAATATCAGCACCATTTTCAAGTAAAAATTTAATAAAATTGACATTATTATTAGGACTTGCTATAGCAATTTGTAAAGGTGTGCATCCATTTTCATCTTTAATATTAATATCAGCACCATTTTCAAGTAATCATTTAGTTATTTCGAAATATCCATTATATACTGCATAATGTAAAGGAAATCCAAATCAATTTTTATTATCAAAATATTCTTTATTAAAAAGTTCACTTAAATCTATTTTTTTGTTAAAACCCTGTTTTATTTTTTTTGGATTTATAACATTTTTAAGGAAAATTTTATTTTCTTTTTCTTTGTATCTTCTAATTAAATCTCATTTTCCTCAAATACTACTAGATATATTATCAATAGAACCCGCTAATGTAAAACTATTAACAAACTTAGCATGAATTCCTTTTTCAAATTCAGTTCCATCGCCACTTTTTCCATAATAAGTTTTGGTGATATCTAAATTTAAATTAGTCAAATCAATTGCATATAAAAATCATTTTTTATCACTTGATTTATTTGCAAAACTATAATTAAATCTGTCAATTATTACATTTTCGCTAATATCAATGCCAGTTTCTTCAAGCATTTCATTTAAAATAGTTGTATAAAATTGCTGATTTTCAAGTCCACCAGTGATAGTACTATACTCACTAACTCTATCTTTTTTGTGAGCTGGGTTATTTTCATTATGAAGTTGTAAAAAATAATATTCATTATCTTTTAAAACATAAGGTAAGATACCAACACCTTCATTATTACATCAAGGCTCTTGAACACAAAAAAAACCATCTTTTATTTCTACTTTTATAAATTTAGAATTAAATAATGTTTTATTGATATTTTTATTTAACATAATTTATTTTTACTTCCTTTAATTATTAAATTTATTCTTATAATTATCTTTTATAATAAATTTTGAATATTTTTCAACCTTTTTTTAATATCTTCAATTGATTTATTTTCTGATAGAAAATCATATGTTTGGATGGGCATTGTTCATTTTTTTGTTTTCTTCTGCCATTTTTACATATTTAGATTTCTCTTCGCTTGTCATTTCTTTTCAATGATTACCAATAATTTTGGAAACTTCGGCAACTTTAGATTTAAGTTCAGGTTTTTGTTGGATAATCTCTGCTCTTTTTTCTTTACTAAAAAGCATATAAGCGTTCATTGGTCTTTTAACTTTATTTGACATATTTTCCCCCCTAAATTTCTTAATATAATTTTACATGATTTAAAAATTAATTTTACCGATATTGGTTTTAATAAAGAAATCTCATGAAGTTGAAATATTTAGTTTAGAAAAATAATTTTTGTATTTTTTTACAAAGAATTGTTTTTTCTTGCTCTGTTAAATTAAATATTTTTTTAGTTTCATTATTGCACTAAGAGTTATTGTAGTTAGTAATTTTTTCATTTTATTGGTTCTCCTTATTTTTTGTTATTACATTTAAATTTTTAGTACTTAACGAAAGTTTTTTATTATCTTTATCAATGCTAATAATTTCAACTTTAAT
>NZ_JALMUW010000107.1:0-1796 GCF_023846195.1 Spiroplasma endosymbiont of Lariophagus distinguendus | reverse complement strand
TAACTACTGCATTATTTTTTGATAATTTTGATTGACACATTCAATTTTATTTCCTGCAAAATTAACATTCGATATGTCATTTTCTAATGTCTATTTAACTAGAAGTTTAGGGTATGGATTGAAATTTGCAATAGATTATTAATTAAATATTTAAAATAAAGTTATAATATAAAATTATTAAAGCAGATTGTAATTCAAAGTTTTACACTTCAAATTACAATCTGCTTTTAGTTAGAAAAAAGTTTTTATATTATTTATTTTTTTATAAGCAGTGCTACTATTTTTATAGTATTCTTTTAAAAAAAAATAATAATATTAACTTGTTAAATTATTATTTTAGATGAAAAAGTAGTAGTATTATCAATTGGAAAGTCAATTGGTAGTATTTTAAGTTTGTATTTTTTATTTATAGTAATAATAATAAACTAATATATATGTTTTAAAGACAATTACATTATAAAAATATACAATTTGATTTTTATGTTTTAATAAATTATTTACTTTAATTTTCTTTTGAATCTGATTTTTAAACAAAATATTTATTTTTTGCATTAGATTATCTTTCTCCCATAAGTAGTATAATAATATTATAACATTTTATATTAAAATTTTATATAAAGTAAAAAAAGGAGTAATGAAAAAATGATAAATAATAATAATTTTATTAAAATAGGTTTAATAATTGGAATGATTATGTCAATAATATTACTTATTAGCTGTATTATTTATGGAATATTTACATTTTTTAATTATTTTTCACTAGTTATTATTTTAATAATTATTTATGGACTATTTCAAGTGATTCCCTTTTTACTTTGTTTAAATAATTATTTTATTGAAGAAAAATGATTATTTTTAACAGGTTTATTTAGTTTAACAACATTTGTTATTCCTGGAGTTTTAATTTTAATTGGTTATTTTGTTAGACAAAAAAAATTAATAAAACTTATTAATAATAATTAATTTGTAAAAAATAAATATTATTTTATTTTTAGGTTATTATTTTATATAATTTTCCTTTATTAATATTGCTTCATGTTTCTCTATATAATAGACTTCTTGGATTAAAATATTAAAATTAAAAAAGATAGGAAATCTATGATATTTGATAAATTAAAAACTATTAAAAATACAAGATTATTAAGATTAACTAATATAAATAATATTAATTTTAATAAAATTCTAGGAATTTTAAAAACAGAAGAATTAAAAAAGTTTATTAATTAAAATATTTTATGGAAAAATTTATAAATAAGTTGGTAATTTTTTAATAAAAAAATCATTTAATAATTTTCAATTTCACCCTCGTCCAGATTGCGGCGTTAATAATCATTCAGCAAAGGCTTCGGCAAAAAATTCACCTTTTTTATAGGGTTTTGCTTGGCTTCAAAATATACGACCATAATTACTTTGCACAATAATCATTGGGAATACTATTTTTTTTGATAATCACTATTACTAATATTAACTTTATCATTTAAGTAATCCATTAATAATTGACTACAATCAGAAATTGGCGGCCTCATCACGTGATTTTGTGCTCTTCAAACAGATGAATAATCATTATTAATTTTAAAAATATTTTTATTAAATAAACAATTTTCGATTTTATTATTTTTAGGTCAATTTCAATTGTTATTAAACATACTACGATCAGCATCCGTTAATGATAAAAAATTATCGAAAGCATGACCATATTCATGAGTACTAACACTAATTATGTTATTAGTTGCTCATCAACCCGCTTGATAGTTTGCGATAATTTCTTTAATAGGCACTTGGCACTTGGCACTTAG
>NZ_JALMUW010000106.1:0-1830 GCF_023846195.1 Spiroplasma endosymbiont of Lariophagus distinguendus | reverse complement strand
TCACTTAATTTAATATTAATAGGTGTAAATCAGTTTTTAGAATTAGTATAATTTAACCCTAAATATTTATTTGAATATATTGCATTCATATTAAAATTAAAATTAAATGTCATACTTTCATAATCATCTTTAAATTTATCAATATTTTCATATCCATAATCTTTAACATTAATATGTATATAGTTTAAAAATTTACCGGTTTCTTGATTTTCTCTTCAATTTGGTTTCATTCTATAGTAATGTACATCTTTATTTGATAATGGTTCAGAAATATTATTATTAATTCCATATTGACTTTGATTGCTTAAATCAATAAATATAGGATGCGCTCTCTCTATTATTGGAGGTGGTTGTATTGCTTGAGGATAATTAAATGGTTGGTCAAATTTAAAAGTATTATTGGCTAAAATAAATGTATTTTGAATTAATCTGCTATTATTACTTGCTTTACCAACTGTTTGATAAGTACCACTTCAAATACTAAAATTATCATTAACAGCACCACTTCTATTATCAGGCATACTATAAAATGTTATTTTAAAATTACTTTTACCTACAACTTTAATATCAATCATATCAATTGCTCATTTTACTATATTAGTATTAGTAAAATCTGGTGCTTGTAATAATGATGTATCAATATCATCTTTTGCTAATAAATTAACTAAATCTTTATTTTTAATAGCTAACTGGCCTAAATTTACTGTTTCTTGTACAGTATTATCATTAAATGATTGATTATTAATATCAAACCTTGCCATTGATAATTTATCAGTTAAATTAAATGTAAATGATGTCATATGACTTGCTGAACCTAAGCCTGCTTGAATTGAATCTGGTGTATCATTTCGAAACATATCAAGTGGTATAGGATTACCACTAGGTGGTGTTGAATATAATAATTTTGTATAAAAAGTATATAATTCAGCAGATATTAAACCATTTATGTAATTAAATTGTGGAATTAACAAATTACTACTTAACTTTGCTCCAATATCTAATCCACCAACAAAAGCATTCATAAATGAACCAAATATAGGTATAGTATTAAGATTAATTTTAATAGTTTCTCTTATTGTTAAAGGTATTTCACTAATAGGATTATAAATAAAATAATGTAAAGCATTTATAGTATTTAACTGCTTAAATTTATTATTATTCATATTATAATGAGTATTACCAATAAATTTTTTATTGTTTTTATTATAATATTGAAAATATGGATTACCAGCAGTTGCATAATTATAATCTTCAATTTCTGCACCATTTAAAAAATTATTATCTCAATAATTTACTAATCTATTTGATACATCAACTTTATTAGTATTTTTACTTTTTTCTAAATTAGTAAGTAAATGACCTTCATAATGTTGAGTTGCACCATCATCATATAATGGTAGTACTTCTTTTCTTCATTCTGTATAACCATCCATAGTTGATTGTCCTTGAACAGTTAAAACATAGTTAGTTTCTGGTAATGCTTGAAAACTTACTGGGTCATAAGTTGAACATTGATATTGTCATGGAAATAATAATTTACTTGGATATTGTCGATATTTATGTTTTTTAGTATTTTCAGGATTATTATCAATATCTCTACCTCATAATGCTATTGAAATAGGTTTTACTGAACCATAAAAAGATATTTGACAATGTGTTACTGGTAATGGAGTTAAATAATTTGAATCTAAAATAATATTATTATTTTCATCTAATGCTGGTAATGCAACTGGGTCAGCAGGTGCACCTAATTGCACATATTGATTAATTGCTAATCCACTATGTGCTAATTTATCATTTAATGAACTAAAAGTACATTGAATATAAGCC
>NZ_JALMUW010000105.1:0-1852 GCF_023846195.1 Spiroplasma endosymbiont of Lariophagus distinguendus | reverse complement strand
TACCGATGTTGTCAATAATATTCAAATTTGTCTTAAAATTATAAAGTTAGACGAGAATAATTTTGACTTCAATATGCAATTGTGAGTTAATTTTAACACTTAGAAAATATTAGTCAACAATAATACTTACTTTTATAACACAAAAATTCTTATTAAAGTTTACTTTAATAAGTTTTATTTTATTTTTGGTTTTTTTTAAAAATTTAAAATATTAATTTATAATAACTGGATGGCAGTATTTATTTGATAGCATTTAAAATTAACCATTTTTGTATACATATCAATATTATAGGTTCTATCACCAATCATATGCTTTAAAATTTGTTTAATATTGGTTTCAGTAAAACAACCAATATTTTCAACTAATGCTTGGTTTAATACACCATCTTTTGCGTTAATAAAATAACCAACTTTTAATTTTTTATATTGCAAAGTTAATGATTGCAAAAAATCAATTAATTCATAATATTGACCTTTTTCAAATAAATTTATTGCATTTTGATAGTGTAATTTAGCAATTTTATTTTTTCTTCTTCCAGCCATTATGCCAAGAAATAAAACATGAAAAGCATGAAATTTATCTAAAATAAATTTAGCATTTAAAATTGTGGCAGTTTTTCTAATTCATTTTGCACTATCTCCACAAACTATTAAATTTGCTTGGTCAAAATTTTCAAAATATAAATTACCATATTTTTCAATTAATTTAGCGGTTTTTTCTGCACCAATTTCTGTTTTTGATACTCTTATTTTACAAACTGCTCTTTTATTAATTAATTTTCCATTTTTCTTTTTACCAGTACAAAATACTATTAATCTCATAGAACATTTTTTACAATTTTTAGTATTATGTTTTTCATTAAACTTAAATTTTCGATGTCCATCATCAATATTTATATATAACGTTTGATTTGGTTCTAATTTGATTTTAGGAATATTAGTTTTTGGTAATTGAAATTTTTGATATGTTCTACAAACTGTACTAATACTTATTAAATCTTCAATAAAAGTATCACAAACATCACGATACTTTTTACCATCAGCAAAAAACTTTAAAATTTGTTTAAAAACATTTGGTGCAAGTTTACTATATTTTTTAACACCAAGATAATTATCTAACAATGAAACAAATTCCTTTTTTTGTGTTTTTGGGTTATAATGTATACAAATACGTCGTTTATAATTTAATAAACCTTTTTTTGCTTTTAATTTTCTTTTTCTAAATCTATATGATTTATATTCAGATTTATCACATTCATTTCATAGTTGTTCATCTATTTTTGCAAATAATTCTTCTGTTTGTTTTAAACTTAATTCATCTTGATTAAAATCGTGTTTGTCTCAATCAAAATGATTAGCAAATGGTAATATAAACATTTTTAATGTTCCTTTCTAAATTTTTGTTTGTTAATAATTAAATTTTAATTTTTTTTAAAAATAAGGAGTAAATATGGCATTTATTAGTAGTTATGCACAATTAAATAAAAAATATAATCTTAATTTTAGTGATAATAATTATGGTTTTAATTGAGATATTTTTAAAAAATTTGTTGGTGATGAATGAGCAGAATATTTTACTACTAATTGTTTTTATCGTTTTATACCAACAGCACGTGGAACAAGAAAAACTTGAAATTGCTTAGCATTTGATTTATTTATATGTTGTAATTTTAGTGATAGTAGTGTTCAAGAAGTAAGAAGATATGAAAATACTCATAGCGAAACTACAATTGGTGCTTTAATGAATGTTTGTCAAGTTTTATTAGATAAATATAATATTAATTTATTACCTAATAATCCACATGGTATTAAATGAAAAATAACTAAGGATGGTGGTTGTATTATTTTTCCT
>NZ_JALMUW010000104.1:0-1897 GCF_023846195.1 Spiroplasma endosymbiont of Lariophagus distinguendus | reverse complement strand
AATAAATGTTAAGTAATTTTGGTTATTTATTAGATATTGCTAAAAGAATGTATTTAAAACAACCTTTAAATATTACTAAAATTAAACAATTAGGTAGTCGTAAATCTGGTAAAACATTTAGTGATATTGAATTTCTTGGTATTTTATTAATGTTAGATAATATTAATATTCATGCTTATTTAATTCGTAATATGTCAAAACAATTAAATGATAGTTGACAAGAATTAAAACAAATTATTAAAGCAACATATCCTAGTATTAATTTTATTATTAGTGAAACTAAAAAAACTATTGAATTTAATGGTAGTAAAATAACTTGTAAATATTTACATTCACAAGATAATAGTAATGTTAAATTAACTGGATTAGCAAGTAATTATTTATATGATTATGTAATTATATGAAGTGATGAAAGATATGAAATTACTGAAAATGATTATCAAGATTTAAAAGATGCTATTCGTGGAGCAAAACAATTATTAGAAATTGAAAGTTGTAATCCTTGGTCAATTCTTAATGAATTTATTAAAAAGACAGTAACAGCTTGTCCTCAAAATGAAAAGCAAATTATTAATGAATATGAACAATTTACTATTATTAATAATACTATTTATCATTATCAAAATTGAAAATTAAATACTCATTTAGAAGATAGTGATAAACAGCAATTATTAGAAATAGAAGTTCTAGACCCAATATCTGCAAGAGTAAGAAGTCATGGTTTAGTTGGTTATGAATCTGGTGGAATATATTCACATTTACTTCCTAAAATTAGTAGAGTAATACAACCAAGTTATAGATTTAGTGCTGGATTAGATTATGGATTTAAAGATGATGCATTAGCATGTTTATTAATAGGTTTTGATTATAATTTTAAATTTGTTAATGTTATTGATTGTTTAAAAATAGAAAATAAATTAATTCGATATGATAATAAACAATTAGCAAGATTAGTAGTTGAGTTTTATATTAAATTAGCAAAAGAAAATAATTTGTTATATGAATATGGTTTAACTGTATATTGTGATTTTAGTAATTATACATTTATTGAAATGCTTAATGATACAGCAATTAAATATCAAGTTAATTCATGGCTATATTTTAAAGATTGTGTGAAATTAAGACTTGAGTTTAGAATAGGTAAAAATGTGGCTTTAATGGCATCAGAACGATTAAATATAAACATAAAGAATAATGCTCAATTATTATTAGATGAATTTAGATTAGCTGTATGAGACCCTAAGAGTATTAAACAAATACCATTAGCTGGTAATGACCATTTAAGAGATGCATTTGATTATGCAATTGAGCCATATATTAGAAATTTAAGTGCAAATATAAATCCTTATTTTGAAAGGAAGTAACATATGAATAATCATAATACTGAAATATTAACTCCTAAGTGATGTATGATAAATCTTCAAGAAATTATAGCAAATCATGCAAGTAAATTATTATGGGGTAATGGTTATACTTTAACAAGTGAAAATGAAGAATATAAAAGAGCAATTGAAAAAATAAAAGAACGAAATAATTTTGATAGTTTGTTTTATCAAGATTGTCATATTAAATCTGGTTATGGTTATAGTATTGTTCAAATTGATAAAAGTAAAACTGGTAGAATATCATTAAATTTTGCTCAGCCATATGCTCAATCAAGAGTTGCAAGAGTATTAGAAACTGAATATAGTGCATCAACATGGTCAAAAGTACAGTATGATGACCAAAGTATTTATGTTAAAACAACATATACTCCAAATCAAATTATTAGATATTTTACTAGTGATAAAGTTACATTAGATGGTTTACAAGAAAAAATAAGTAAAGATTTACAATTACCATTAATAGAAAATCATAATTTAGGTATTATTCCAGTTAAATTTATGCAAAATTTACC
>NZ_JALMUW010000103.1:0-1955 GCF_023846195.1 Spiroplasma endosymbiont of Lariophagus distinguendus | reverse complement strand
CTAATGCTAATAATTGTATACTTTCATAAACGTTTTCTTTAATCTTTATTTTCTGTTACGTCAATAATAACTTCACTATTATCATCAAGAATTTCTTTAGTTATAAATTGACCAACGCTTTCAGCACCAGTTTTATCAGCAACCGTTTTTAAACGACTTAATTGTTTTTCCAACGGAACTAATGTTTTATTAATGCCAACATAAAGATCGTGATTTTCTACTAAACACTGTAAAAAATTATTATTTAATAACTGAATATGAACGGAAATATTATATGTATGATTACTATTTCTTTCAATACCAACTTTAGCAATCATATCTTTTTTAATATATTTAGAATACTTTTCTTGTAAATAATTAAAATTTTTATCAACAGCATTTTTAATTTCATAAGTAATATTAATATTTTTTCCATGGACAATAACTTGCATGATTAATTGCTCCTATCTTTTAATTATTATATACATTTTCCCATAAACAAATAAATTTTAAAAGATAATAGTGTAATTAAATTTAAATTATTAACAACTAAGCAAAATACCAATTATATTTATAATATGCTTAATATCATCTTCAGTTAAATTAATGATTAATACTCTATTTTTTATCTTTTCATGATTTTTGTTTTAAAAAATTTTGTTTTCCATTAAAAGTAATAGCTGTTTTTCAACGTGGATAATTATTACCTTTAGTAATAGCATTAGTATTATTCATTGGTTGTAAATTACTAATATCAGAAGTACCTCCATGAAATAAAGGTCGTTGATGTATAATAGTTCAATTATAACTTTTAGGATCATCATTAAGTTTAACATTACTAATAAAGTTATTTTTAAACATTAGCGCACCCGCATAGTCTTTTCGATATAACTGTGGATTATAATCATCAATAATTTCTCCTTTATTTCATACTTCTTCAATTTGTTGTGGTGTTCAAGTTACTTCACTATTAACAACATTACTACTGTTATTACTACTGTTATTAGTTTGAACAGGATTTGGATTACTAGTTACTTGATTATCAAGTAATTTTGATTGTGGAAGTGCACCTCCACCAGTATTATTAATAACTATATTTATACCTTGTGTTGATTTATCATGTTCATTAAAAAATCGATCTGTAAATGATGGTCCAATAGTTTGTTCACCAAAAAGAGAATTTTGTTCAACACTTGCGGGTATTTCTGTTGCTGATAAAGCATTATTATTTGTCAATGATAATGCTTTTTTTGATTTATTTCTTAAATTAGCCATTATTAATCATAAAGAAAAAAGTACTAAAAAGAAACTACTAATTAATGCAAAGCCTCAAGGTAAAATAAAAAATAAAACATTAATAATTTTTTTGTCCATAACATAACTATAAATTTTTTTATAACCATAACTTATTAATAATCCCGAACTAATAAGTAAGACAAGCGAAATTACTACTACTATTAATGCTCATACTAAAGTTATTACTCCATATTTATTTAAAAAAATAAATGGAATTGTAATAAACACTAGAGTAATAACCGAAAAAATTAAAGTAAAAATTGTTAAAATCTGAAAAGTAAGAGTAAATGTAATGCCTTTACTATTAATTACTTCAGTTAAAATTACTAAAATCTCATTAACATTAGTACGATAAAGTATAAGTCATAATACTCAACTTATAATCAAAGTTATTGCCATTAATCCCGAACTAACAATAATTCCTCAACGATTATGAGAATTAATGTTTCTATAATTCTCTGCTGACACTTCCATACTAAAACCTCACAACTCTAAAATCTCATATATTAAATTCTATCATAAATGATGATTAACATGTTTAACGACAATTATGAAATATAAATGAAAATATAACCTTTATAAAAATATTTCTTGAAAATTAAAATTTAGATTTAACTTAATAAAAATGGGGAGCGTGTCGAAGATGTCGATAACTAAAAAGTTTTAAAAATAGCTCCTTT
>NZ_JALMUW010000102.1:0-2002 GCF_023846195.1 Spiroplasma endosymbiont of Lariophagus distinguendus | reverse complement strand
CTTAAAATTCATTTTAAATGAATTTTAATAATAAAAAATCTTCTAAAATGACATCAAGTAGACTAGAAGATTTTTTATAAATTTGGGTTAAATTATGATTTCTTTTTCAGAAACATTTTAATTATACAATTTTAATTGATTTTGTAAATACTCTTTTGATATTTCATAACTCAATTTTGGTTAAAACTTAACTAATTGCAAAATACACAAAATTTGATAACATGTAGTTGTTATCGAATATATAAGTCTTAACCCATTACTTTATTTTAAAAGTGAATGGGTTTTATTGTCAAAGGAGACATTATAATGGCAACAATAGATAAAAGTAAATCTCAAACATATGATTTTCTGTCAAAAAATAAATCCATAGAAGATATTAAAAAACAAACAAATATAAAGATTAAAGAAAAAAGAAGACATGGCGGAAAAACATATAGGATTGATAATGCTAATAATCAATTAATTAATGACGACTTATCAGAAAATAATAAAGAAAATTTAGACCCAGTTACTAGTAATTTAATAAATAATGAAAAAGAGCAAGAAAATAATAATGATATATGAATAAAACTAACTAATTACTTAAATTGACCAACATCAAATACAGAAGAGCTAATACAAGCTCAAAAAAAATATATTGAACAACTAGAACAAAGTAATTTAGAAAAAGAGCAAGAAAATCAACAACTTAAAAATGAAATTGAAAAATTAAAACTAAAACAAAGTAATGTGAATTTCGATAAATTTAAATATAATGCTATAACAATTTATGATGAAAAACAAAGAAAAAAAACAGGTATTGATAAAATTCACGAAGAAATTTTACCAATTAATAACAAATTTTATTTTATAACAACCATTCAACATATTGATAATTCAATTAATGAAGAGGTAATATATTTTCAACAACTTACAAATGGTGATATACAAGTTGTTAATAAAACAAAAAAATATGAAAACATAAATGATTATAAAAAAGATATTTTACTAATTAATGACATTTCAACCCATAACATTAATAATTTTCAATTTGTACCAATTAAAGACTTTTTAAAAAAACAACAAAATTTGAAACTAAAACCAACTAAAACTGATTGAAAAATATGAAGCATGATTTTTGGGATTACTTTATTTCTTTTAGTTGTAGTTCCTATTTGTACTTTTGTTATTCCTGCACTTATACCTGCAACAGCAACAGTATTATTACTTGAAACAAAAATTATAATTGCCATTTCTTTTGCTATTGGTGGTTTGATCTTTAAAGGAATTTCATCAATATTTGAAAATTCAACTAAAAAAGTTCATTCATGAATGAAATTTATGTTTCATTCATGAATTCTTAAAATACCATTTATAAATAAAAGAAATTTTGGCAAAACTAAAGAAGAAATAGAAATTAAAGATAAAATTAAAAAAAATATAGAAAATTTAACTAGTGACAAATTAGAAACTAGATTACAAACACAATATGATATTTTAAAACAAGAACTAGATAACAAAAAAGAAAAAAATCCAGACCAACTAATTAACAAAAACATTATAAATCATAATTCAAATAGTTCTCTAGAAACTTCAATTATTGAATCAAAAAATAATCAAAATTTTGATTCATCTATACGAAATACAGTCAATCAACAAATGCCGAAACCATCAACAAGTTCAAATCATAACTGAAATAAAGTAAAATGCTTATTAACAACATAATTAACAAACTAACAAATTTGATAATATAAATTTAATTAAGTCTAAATTGTAAATATAAAATCTTAAAAGTAATAATCACTATTTTTTAAAATAGTGATTATTTATTATTTTTACATATTTTTAGTTTTAAAAATATATAATTTTTATTGGATATTTTAAGGGTAGAAAAAATATTCAAAAAATAATAAAGGAGAATAAAAAAATGTGAAGATCATGTAATGAATGAAGCCAAGCGGATAAAGATAAACATAACAAAGAAGCTAGAGAAACAAATAAAGCTTGAGGAGAAAAAAACGAA
>NZ_JALMUW010000101.1:0-2075 GCF_023846195.1 Spiroplasma endosymbiont of Lariophagus distinguendus | reverse complement strand
ATCAAATATTTATAACTTTTTTATTAATTTTCTTCATCTATTTTTAAAACAGTACGAAATGCTTCTGGTGGTAATTCAACATTACCAATCGATTTCATTTTTTTCTTTCCTTCTTTTTGTTTTTCTAAAAGTTTTCTTTTTCTTGTAATATCACCACCATAACATTTAGCAATAACATCTTTTCTAACTGCTTGCACAGTTTGACGAGCAATAATTTTATTATTAATAGCAGCCTGAATAGCAACTTCAAAATTTTGTTTTGGAATTAATTTTTTTAATTTTTCACATAAAACACGCCCACGATCATAAGCAAAATCCTTATGAACAATAACAGATAATGCATCAACAATATTACCTGCTAATAAAATATCCATTTTCACTAATTTACTTTCCTGATAACCAATTAATTCATAATCTAATGAAGCATAACCTTTTGATATTGATTTTAATTTATCAAAAAAATCAATGACAATTTCATTCAGTGGCATATTATAAATAAGAGTTCTTCGTAAATTATCAGCATATTTTAAATCTAAATAAGTTCCACGTTTATCCTGACATAATTGCATCAATGCACCAACATATTGTTCTGGTGTCATTATTGTTACTTGCACAAATGGTTCTTCTACACTTTTAATTGTCTGCACAGTTGGTCATTTTGCTGGATTATCAATTATTAACTTTTCACCATTAGTTAAATTTACTTCATAAATTACAGAAGGAGCTGTTGAAATTAAAACTAAATTATATTCACGCTCTAAACGTTCTTGAATAACATCCATATGTAATAACCCTAAAAAACCACAACGAAAACCAAAACCTAATGCTTGTGATGTTTCAGCAGTAAAAATTAATGAGGCATCCGATAATTGAATTTTATATAATGCATCCTTTAATTCTTGATATTTATTAGTATCAATTGGATATAAACCACAATAAACCATTGGTTTTAAAGTTTTATAACCCGGTAATGGTGCATCAGCAGGATTAATAACACTAGTAATCGTATCACCAACATGAATATCACTAATTATTTTAATTGCACCACTAATTCAACCAACTTCACCAGCTGTTAACATTTCTCTCTTTTCTTCTTTTGGTGTGCGTACTCCTAATTCAGTAATTTCATATTCGGCACCAGTTGACATCATTCTTACTTTATCGCCAACTTTAATTACACCAGTTTTGATTCTAATAAATGCCATCACTCCACGATATTTATCATATAATGAATCAAAAATTAAAGCACGCAATGGTTCATTATCATCAGCATCAATTGGATAAGGAATATATTTAATAACTGCTTCTAAAACATCGCGAATATTAATACCTGTTTTTGCAGAAATTAAAGGCGCATAATCAGCAGGTAAACCCAATACTTTTTCAATTTCTTCCTTAACTTTTTCTGGTTCAGCACTTGGTAAATCTATTTTATTAATAACAGGAATAATTTCTAAATCATTATCTAATGCTAAATATACATTTGCTAAAGTTTGTGCTTCAATACCCTGAGCAGCATCAACTACTAAAATGGCACCTTCACATGCTGCTAAACTACGCGATACTTCATAAGTAAAGTCAACATGACCTGGAGTATCAATTAAGTGAAGCAAATAAGTATGACCATCTAATGATTGATATTTAAGTTGTACACTATTTAATTTAATTGTAATGCCACGTTCACGTTCTAAATCTAGTGAATCTAACAATTGATTTTTCATTTCCCTTTTTGAAACAGCATTAGTTAATTCTAAAATACGATCAGCCAAAGTTGATTTACCATGATCAATATGGGCAATAATTGAAAAATTTCTAATGTATTTTTTATCGATACTCATAATATTATTTATTCACCTATCTTTTGCTTATAAACTATTTACTATGTTTTAGTATACCAAAGTTTAAATAAAATTAAATCGAAAGTTGCAGATAATGTTATAAATATATTAAACTATCACTTAACAATATATGAAAAGATATATACATAAATAACTAGTTTTTAAAATCATGTAAAATTATAATAACAAAAAAATAAAGGAGGGAGGTTGTTAATAATATGAAAAAATATTAACAAC
>NZ_JALMUW010000100.1:0-2144 GCF_023846195.1 Spiroplasma endosymbiont of Lariophagus distinguendus | reverse complement strand
TTTTTTTTAAAAAAGATTGTTTAATTTATAAAATTTGTTAAAAGATAAGCATAAACTATATATTTAGTTTTTATATGTTTTAATAATGAGGTATTTAAAATGAGAGATATTGATAAAAAATTAATAGAATCAGTTAAAAATGGAAATTTAATTGTTGTAAAAGAATTATTAAAAAATCCTAAAATTAATGTTAATTTTAAAGATGAAAAAGAAAGTTATTTTTGTTATAGTGTTTCTATAGATACAGCAAACAATGGTGATTGAACACCATTGCATTATGCAAGTAGAAATTCCAGATTTGATAAAAAGGAAATTTATTTTGAAATTGTAAAATTATTAATTGAAAAAGGTGCTGATGTAAATATTCAAAATAAAGATAATTTTACACCTTTGCATTATGCAGTAATCAGTCGTGATAAAGAAATAGTAAAATTATTTCTTGAAAATAATGCAAATCCAAATATACAAGATAAATATGGTATTACACCTTTAAATTGAACAGTGATGTATAGTATAAATTTAGATATTATTAAAATATTGATTAAACATGGTGCAAATCCAAATATACAAGATAATCATCCTATATCTCCTTTATATAGGATAATTGAAACTGACTGTAAAATGCTTGATAATCCTTATGTTGGTAATTATTATTTTGATGTTATAAAAGAATTCTTAAATCATAAAGACATTGATGTAAATCAAAAAAATTATAAATTAAAAAATGAAACAATATTGCATTTAGCAGTAAGAAATGGTCATGTTAAAATTGTTAAAGAATTACTTGAAAATGAAAAAATTAATATAAATCTTCAAGATAAAGAAGGCAATACTGTTTGATATTTAGCAAATAAAAATGGTCATATTAAAATAATACAAGAACTATTAAAACGTAAAGATCTTCATTTAGAAAAAGAAGAAAAAATAAAAGTATTAAATAAACAGTATATTGAAAATCAAGAAAAAATTGTAGAAGAAATTCAAAAAGAAAATTGAGATGAAGTTATAAAAATGTCAAAAATATGTAAAAAAATTAAAGATTTTAGAGCAAATTCATGAGAAGAAATTCAAAAAGATATAAAAGATTTAAGTTTACAAAATCAACCTTCAACAAGTGGATATAAACCAATCTCACCAAAGATGTAAAAAGGAGTAAAAAAATGGCTAAATTCATACAAGAACAAATCAATCATTATAATTGACACAAGGAAGTACATGAAATTGAAATATTTAACGTATAATGGTTATTTAATTACATAAATAAGTTTTAAAATATAAAATAAAAGTGTTATAATTAAATTGTTCTTATTTTTTATAGAACAAATAATTTCAAAAAATGAATATAAAATTTAAACATAAACACAAATTCCAAATAACCCCTAAAAATTTAGTTCCGAATTTTTATTTGCGAACTTTTTTTTGTATAATTTAATTAAACTTAATATAAGTTTTTAACTCATTACTTTATTTTTAAAAGTAAATGAGTTTTTATTATTTTGAAAGGAAAATTTTATGAATAAAAGTATATTTCAACAAATCTACAAACAAACTTATAAAGTAATCTTTAAAGAATTAAGAGAAACTAAAAAAATGATTGATTTTATAGAAAAATATAAATTCAATTGTAATGGAGAACCAGAATTTGATGGTCTTGATAAAGAAGACATTAAAGAGTTATTTGGTCTTATGTGAAAAGATAGATTAAGTGATGAAAAACAAAAATTTGTTAATTTAGGTGCAAATTATATTAATCAATCACCTGTTTTTCAAAATAAAAAACAAGAAAGAAAATTTTTAATTAATAAAAGTGAAATACTAAAACAAATGAATTTATTTTCAAATAAACCTTGTTTAATAACAGGAGACATTTTTAATCCTAAGTTTCTAAATTCAAAAGAAACTTTTTCATTAAATTGTAAAGATGAAATAAATTCTATAGATTTACAAAATCAACCAATAACAAGCCGATATCAAGAAAAGTCACCACAAATGTAAAAATAAGATATTGCCATCGCAATATCTTTATATATTTAAAATCAATTTTAATCCATCAAATTTGCTTATAAACAAACGATTTAAAAATTTATATAGTTTAGTATTAAAAAAAACAAGCCTAATTAGGCTTGTTTTAAATTAATTTAAGA
>NZ_JALMUW010000010.1:0-22622 GCF_023846195.1 Spiroplasma endosymbiont of Lariophagus distinguendus | reverse complement strand
TTAAATTCAGATATTTCAGTACCTCTAAAAATACAACCAAAACCACAAATATCTAACCCTATTAATAAACAAAAAGAAAAAGACATCCCTTGAGAACAAACACTACGTAAATATGAAAATGATATTCCAACAAAAAATTATAAGCAAAGAATAAAGCCAACTAATTCAAGAATAATAAAATTTTAAAAATTAAACATATTTAAATAAACGCCTTTTATGGCGTTTATTTAAATTATATATTAAAGAAATTTTCAATCTTTAGAAATTAGCAATATCAACTTTATCTTTTGCTTTTGGTATATCAATTACTGGTGGAGATTCTGGATATACTTTATTCATACTACTTGCTAAATTTCTTACTCATTTACCACGATGATAAATAAATAAAGAAATAATCATTTTAATAACATCACAAGAACGCATAATAGCATAAATATAAACAATATCTAAAGGACTATAATGTACCTCAATAAATAAAATTAATATTGAAAAACATCAAGTAAAACAACTATCAACAAGTAAAACAGTAATTGCTAAGCCACCAGCACGAAATGCATAAATACAAGTATACAAAATAGTATAAGCACTAAAAACTATAGCATCAACACGCATCATTCAACTAGAAATTCGTAAGGCTTCTGTTGTTGCATTAAATAATAATTGTGGTAAAAAAAATGAAGATAAAACTAATAAACCAGCAAAAAATAATGAAACAAAAAAGCCTAACCTAATTAAATGTTTAGCATTATATTTAGCACCAATCAAATCATCGGCACCTAAACGATTGGCAATTAACACCGAAGAAGCAATACCAAATCCAATATATAAAGTATAGAACATGGTATTAATCGTGGAAGCAATTGCCGAACCACTTAATGCTTCAAAGCTTCATTGCGAAATTAATCTAATAATCATTGTCGTAGCAACTGCAAATAATAAATCATTTAACATTAATGGCCATGTTTTAATTATAATTTTTTTAAATAAATCACCCCTAATCTTAAACATTTTCAAAACTTTTGGTTGAAATTCATATTTCTTTCATATAATAAAACTACTAATTAATGCCAACTGAGCAATTCTCGCTGTTAAAGTAGCAACTGCTGAACCTCGTGCTCCAATTCCTGCAACTGCACCAATACCATTAATTAATAACAAATTTAATAAAAAGTTAATAAATACTGAAACAAAAGTTAATATTAATGGAATATAACCACGTTTTGTTTCACGAAATACTGAAACAAAAGCAAAGTTTATTCCTAACAATGGATAAGAAAAAACAATTCATTGATTATAATCAATACCTTGTGCTGTTGCTAAAGATGCTGAATGAAATTCATAATAACGTAAAATAATTTGTACAAATTGGGGATCGTTTTTATCAATATTATGAACATTCATAAAATCAATAAGTGAATTTTCATCAAAAGCATGATTATAATTTAAAATGTCCTTTAGCTCATTAATATCATTAAGAGTTAATCCTTTAGCAGCACATAATTGATTAAATTTATCCAATGCACTACTAGGACTAGTAGTATAAGAAATTAAATATTCACCCACTGTATAAGATAAAATAATAACTATCACTCCAATTAAAAATCCAAAAATAATTCTCATTCTTACTGTTTGTCTTAAAGAACCATATCTTCCAGCTCCATAAAATTGAGCACCAAAAATACTAACACCGTTGATAAAACCTCCCATAACGGCATAAATAATAACAAAAATTTGATTAGAAGCAGTAACTCCCGAAACAGCAATTTGTCCTGCTGAATATTGCAAATGATAAAAATGTTCTAAACCATTATCTTTTCATCAACTTCAATTATCTCAAAGTCCTAATGAAGTAAAAATATCCCTAATATGTTCATTCATTGGCTTTAAATCACTAATAAAACTATCCTTTAATTCTCCAACCATAATATTATCTAGTAAATTCATTGATGCTGATAATATTTGTTGCAATACTGCCGGAATAATAATCATTAATGCTAATAAATACCATTTTTTAGTAGCAAAAAAATTACTAATTTTATGTGGATTTGCTCTATTATTAATTTTAAATCCACTAATTTTCATAATTTCACCCTTATCATTAATTTGCTCTATATTATAATAATAATTTTACATCATTTAAATAATGAGGTTTGAAATTTAATATATAAAAAATCAACATCAAAGATGTTGATTTTTTATAAAAGATACTAAACTGCTAAGTAAAATCTCTACGATTAAATACTAATCATGAAGAACAAAATAAACCAATACCAAGCAAAACATACACAGTCAATAAAACTGGAAAATTAAGAATTTTACTATTAGTTGCTTTATTGGTATCAACTTGATAATTTGTGTTAACTTTATTAAAACTAACTAAATAAGGATCTGCTGTCATAGCATACTCACTTGGATAAGCAAAGATTGAACTTTGTTCAGTCGATATTCCATCTCAAATATATTTTAATTGATAAAAAATATTTAAATAACGCATTGCTTTAACTTGTGATGTCTTAGTATTAAGAGCATCATATTGTGATTGAGAAAGAGATGTATTTAAACCCGTAATCATAAGATTTACTGAATAATCAACATTATTGCTACCAACACCATTTGATCTTTTGGGACCAAGGTTATCTAGTCCAACTTTTTTACCTGTCATTAATTCTTCAAAACTTTGTTCTTTTCATTGACGAAAAGCATTACTAATATTGTAAATATGAGTAACTAAGTCCTTAGGAGCATCAGCAGTTGGTGGAGTACTAGTACTACCATTCTTAATTGCTAATACTATTGTTTGTTCTTTTTGATAATCATAATTATTAGGATACTTAACTTCTTTAATATATGTATCGTAAATACTAAACATAGCCTTTTGAATAGATTCAATAGTAGTTGTTGGGTCTTTTCTATATACGTCATTAATTCAATCAATATCAGTTTTATCTAATTTAGCTTTTACATTATTATAAACTGCTAATGACTGTGAAACAACATAATATGTAGGATCAAATGTTACTAAACCATTAATTAATGTCGCAAAAATATTGAATAAGGCAGCCATTCCAATCATAATTGCAACTAAAGCCTTAGCATTTAAAATTAATGAAAATAAAATAGCAATTGAAGAAATAATTAAATCAAAAATAATAGCAACACCAAATAAAATTCATAAATAAGGAAATACCGCATTATAAATAGTTGAGCTACCAATGCCAGGAATAGTAATAACAAAACTAGCAATAAAAATAGATAAAAATAAATATAAAATAATTACCACTTGTAAAGATAATAACTTTTCAGTTCAAATTCTAATTCTACTAACTGGCTTTGATACTAAAATCAATAAAGTACCATCATCAATTTCATCACGAAAAACTTGTGTTGCTTTAACTGAAATAAATACAAAAATCATAATTGATAAAAGTACCGAGAACGATAATACTTTTCATTGTGGTACATAAAAGTTTAATGCTTGATCATAAGTTAATTGTTTTATTGCTTCAAAACCCACAAATAACGAAATTAAAGACCAAGATAAAGCAAGAAAAATTAAAGTTATAATAAAAATAATTCAAGTTGAAGGAGTAGCAATCATCTTTTTAAAAGTATAACGAAATATTGGCATTATTTTTCTCCCTTCTTATTTTTATCATTAGCTTCCATAACAATTCGTTCATACATTGTTTGCAAATCAACAGTATATGGTTTTAAATAAGTAATGATGATATTAGCACTTAAAGCAATTGCTAATACTTCTGCAACTTGTGCTTCAGTTTTAATATTTACCAATAAACGATTTTCATTAACATCTACTGAAAATTTTTTATCTATTAATAACTTCATTAATTTATTATTGTTATTATTAGAACTTATTTCATATAATGAATCAGTTTTATTAACCAATCCTGTATAAACAACTTTACTATAATTTAAAACAGTAACTTCATCGGCTAAATTTTGTAATTCAGATAAAATATGTGATGAAATAAAAACAGTTTTACCTTGTTCACGAAGCTTTCTTAAATCATTAAACAATTCTGTTCTTGCTGTTGGATCAAGATTAGCGGCTGGTTCATCTAAAATTAAGACATCTGGATTATTTAATAGTGATTGTGCTAATAACACCTTTTTCTTCATACCCGAAGAATAAGCATTAGGGTTGCGTTTTTTAAATTTCCATAAATCTAATTCCTTTAAAATCATTTCTGTCTTTTCCTTAGCAATTTTATATTTCAAACCACTAATTTGTCCCATTGAAATTAAATAATCATAAGTAGTAATTCGTTTAGGAAATCTTGCAGCTTCTGGAATATAACCTACTTGTTTTTTTGCTTCAACTGTTCATGAACGCTTACCATGAATAATTAAATCACCGTGTGTTTCAACCATAGCACTAATTAAACACTTAATAGTAGTAGTTTTACCTGATCCATTTGGACCAATAAAACCATGAATAGTACCTTTTTTAACTTTAATAATAGCATTATCAACAGCTTTAAATTTTTTAAACTGTTTAGTAAAATCACGAATTAAAACTGCATATTGAGCATCTTCGGGATTAACTATTACATTACGGTTATAATGATTACGTCAGTTTTTAAAATATGATTTAATAAAATTTAGAAATTTATGTTTTTCTTTTGATTTAGCATTAACATCATCTTCAACTAAAGAACTATTAATAACTGGTTTTAATATTTCTTGTTTTTTCATACTCATTCTCCTAACTACTTAAATATAATAATTACTATATGGTTAATATACTTAATACTAATATACTGATATATTATATATTAATTTATAATTCAAAAATAAAAAAAATTAATAATATAAAACATACTAAAAAAATAACAATTACTAAAAACCTATCACTAATTAAAATATCTGATTAATCATAGGTTTTTAATATAACTTTTTATATTCTTAATAAATCAATTGATTTACATCTTTATTATAATTTTTAATTTGATTTAAATAAAAAAAAATAAACAAAACTGTTTATTTCATAATTTCACATATAATGGTGGGACTAAATGGACTTGAACCATCGACCTCACGCTTATCAAGCGTGCGCTCTAACCAGCTGAGCTATAGTCCCAAAAAGAGCAACAGAGATATTATATATTTGTTCAAGCACGATTGCAATATATAATAACAATATTTTATTTAATTTTTATTTAATAT
This sequence comes from Spiroplasma endosymbiont of Lariophagus distinguendus, assembly GCF_023846195.1. Classification (NCBI taxonomy): domain Bacteria; kingdom Bacillati; phylum Mycoplasmatota; class Mollicutes; order Entomoplasmatales; family Spiroplasmataceae; genus Spiroplasma; species Spiroplasma endosymbiont of Lariophagus distinguendus. Next base: position 17,435 of record NZ_JALMUW010000010.1, on the reverse strand, counting down.
TCTTATAATAAAAATTTATATTTTTAAAAGTAAAAAAAATTTTTTGTATAATTTATTCATACAAGGTTTTTATTAAGAGGGGATTCAGAATGACAAAGATTAAAATACATATCTTAAAAATTGAAAAATGAAATCAAAATTTAGGAAAAGAAGCAACACTAAATGATGATGATATAAAAGATATAAATGAGAATGAGAATATAGAGAAAATTAATGATGATATTATTGCAAAATCACCTACGTTTTCATAATCATATTTTTATTGTATATTTATTAAAATTTTTTAATAAAAAATACTAAATATGAATTAAGTAACGGACTTCTCCCCACATGTACTTGTGGAGGAAACAATGAAATTGAATGAGTTCAACAATACTTTTCAAACAGAACAAGATTGTTTGAAATATATAGTAAGTTTGAAGGAAAATAAATGTATCAGGTGTTATTGAACAAATTTGAATACTTCTGATTTAAGAAGAATAAGATGTTTGAAATGTCATCAAACATTTAGTATTCTTCATGGCACCATTTTTTACAAGTCACAAATACCTTTGAAATCTTGGTTTTATCTCATCTTTAGATGAATAAACACCAAACATGGAATTCCATCAACTGATGTTGCAAAAGAATTGGGGGTAACTTTGAAAACTGCTTGAAGAATGGGTCATAAAATCAGAACTTGTATTGCCAAACAAGAATCACAATTTATTGTTGAGGGCATAGTGCAAATGGATGAAATGTATCTTTCACATATGGGTTTTAAAAAACAAGGAAGATCCTTGGTGAATAAAACCTTGATTGTTGGTATTTATGAAAAAACAACCAATAAATTAATTGTGAAAGTATTGAAAAATGCAAAAAGTAAAAATCTTTTGCAGTTTGCAAGAAACCACATTTCTTCAAAGTGTCATGTACATACTGATTTTTGAAAAGGATATTGCGATTTTAAATCGGTTTTCACTAAGCATGAAACAGTCAATCATCAAGATAGCTATGTTTCAAAAACTGGTGTAAATACCAACCAAATTGAATCAGTTTGAAAACATATAAGAAGAACATTTAAAACACATATCAAAGTTGCAAAACATCATGTTCATTTATATGCAAAAGAAGCTGCATATAAATTCAATAAGATACCTAGTTTTGAAATTGTAATGCTATGTTTGATTTAAAAATGTGGGGAGAAGTCCGTAGATAGGCTTTTCTCAGCATTTATGTGATAAAATTTAAAAATAGTACATAAAGGGAGAAAAGCCATTACTAATTCAAGAGATATGGAAACTACAAGAATTAAAAGAACTTTAAATCAAAGTGATTGAAATGAAATATTTCAAAGATGTTTTATATTAATGGGATTAGATGGTGATAAATCAAAATGAACATTTGAAATTAAAGAAAATACTATTAGAACCTGTTTGGAATCTTTTATAAAATAACGTAAAATGACTATATATTTTAAGATAAGGGGTATATATGCATAAAAATTATCCAAGTCATGTTACTAAAGAACAATTTGAGAACATAAGATCAATTTTAGAAAATAGCAAAAAGAAAACAAAACCAAGAAATTTAGATTTATATGAAGTATTTTGTGCAGTTTTATATGTATTAAAAAGTGGATGTCAATGAAGAATGTTACCAAAAAATTTTCCAAAATGACAAACTGTATATTATTATTTTCAAATTTGAAGTAAAAATAGTGATAAAGAACCTAGCACTTGACAAGTAATTTTAAAAAAAATTAGTTAGAAAAGTTCGTATCAATAATGGTAGAAAAGAACAAACTAGTTTTTGTATAATTGATTCACAAAGTGTTAAGAACACAGATACTGCTAAAAATAAAGGTTATGATGCTGGTAAAAAAATTTCAGGAATAAAGCGTCATATTGCTGTTGATTCTCAAGGCTTACCACATGCAATTTACATAACCACAGCAGAAAAAACAGATCGTAACAGTGCTATAATAATGATTGAAAATGAAAAAGAAAATTTATCTAAAGTTCAAAAAATACTAGTAGATGCTGGTTATACTGGTGAAAAATTTGCTTTTAAAATCAAAACAATCATAAATGCAAATGTTGAAGTTATCAAACGTAATGAATTACATTCTTTTGTATTATTGCCAAAAAGATGAGTTGTAGAACGAAGTTTTGCATGATTAGAAAAATACAGAAGATTATGAAAAAATTGTGAAAGAAAATTAAATACTAGCTTACAAATGGTTGTTCTTTCCTTTATTTCAATTTTATTAAAAAGATCCTAAACAGGTTCTTAGAAAATATTACTAAAAAAGTAAAATTTAATTTCAAAATTAATTCATCATTAAAATTATTAATAAATAATTTTATCGTTTAGATTTATTGAAAGCAATACCCAATGCTTTTGGTGTTTTACTTCATTTTGATGTAAACACTAAAACTAATAAAGATGTTACAAAAGGCAATATATTCCATATATCAGAATTACTTGATATTCATTGAGGAATATTTGGTAAAAACGTAATTCTGGCACCTGTTGTTTCAACAATAGCAAATAAGGCAGCACCAATTGTAATCAATGGTACTCTTCATTGTCCAAAAATTAAAATAGCTAAAGCAATAAAACCATTTCCACTAACTGTCCCACGAAAAGTTTGACTAGCATACATTGGAAAAATACCACCAGCAATTCCTGCTAAAAAACCAGATAATAATACAGCAACATATCGTTGTTTAATAACATTAATTCCTGCAGCATCAACCGCATTGGGATTTTCACCAGTCGCAACATGATGTAATCCTCATTTAGTATATTTTAGAATAATAGCAATACTTACTAAAACTATAATTGCTAAAAATAAATATAAATTAAAAAATTCATTATTACCAATTTTTGGTAATTGATAAATATTTGTTAATGAAATAAAACCATTATTCCCTGGTAACTGAACAACAAAAACTGCAATTGCTGCTGCTAAAATATTAATTGCAACGCCAGAAATAATTTGATCAGATTTTAAAGTAACTGATGCAAAAGCATGGAAACAAGCAAATCCCATTCCCGCTAATCCAGCTACTAATAAAGCAACAATTTGTGATCAATTACCTCAATTAACACCTATATTTTTTCCAAATGAAGAAAAAGCAAGAGCACCAATTGTCATCATTCCTTCAATACCAATATTAACAACACCAGCACGTTCTGAAATTAATCCAGATAATGCACCAAGTACTAAAACAACAAAAATTAAACTAGAATGTTCAAGAATTATTTTGAGTGCTTCCATTAACTTTTTCCTCCTGCTCTTTCAGTTTTTATTTTCATAATTGCTTGTTGTTCATTTTTAAATATATCAGTAAATTTATTAATAAAAGTTGTCTTTTCAATTTCCGCTTTTTTAGTAAATTGTTTAGTTAATATATTAATATTACTATTAATTGGGATAATTTGACTTTTTAATTGCTGTTTGTCAATTTTATAATTTTTAATTAAGTCTTTAACATTATTTTTATAATTAGTTTGAAGTTGATGTTTTGCTAAAATTAATTGTTTTTTTATTTTTTTATCGTCAGTTTTAACTGTTTGATTTTTTAATAACTTTAATTCATCATTTAATTCTTGTTTCAATTTATTAATTTCTCGATAAAGATTTAATTTTAAGTCTTTTACTCTTGACTTATCTAATATTGCTTTTTGTTTTTTTAATAATACTATTTCACGAATTAAATCTTGCTTATAGTTATAAACATTATTTTCATATTTCATTTTTTCATTAATATACATATTTAAACTTTCACCATAAATCGTTTTTATTTCTTGTTGAAAATTATTTCAATTACCAATTTTACCTTTTTTTCAAATTGCATTATATTGTTTATATATATAATGATTTAAAGCTTTATTTTCTTGGAAAAATTGTGCTCAATTAACACCAACTTTATCATTTTTATTATTAATAACTGCTTGTAACTGTAAGTTGATATCACTATTAACTTTATTAATTTCTTGTGAAAAATTTTGTTTTAAATTTTTAACTACTGACTTATCATTTCATAGTATTTTATTATATTTTCCTTTTAATTGTTCTTTATCAATTTTATATTTTTTAATTAATTCCTTAGTTTCAATTTTATAAATAATTTGAAGTTGACATTTTTTTAAAATTAATTGTTCTTTTAATTTTTTATCATTAGTTTTAACTAATTCATTTTTTAATGACTTTAATTGATCACTTAATTCTTGTTTCAATTTATTAATTTCTTGTGAAAGATTTTGTTTTAAATTTTTAACTTTTGACTCATAATCTGATAATGATTTATTATATTCTATCTTTAAGTGATTAATTTTATTATTTTTTTCTTTAATTAAATCTGATTTTAACTTATTATATTGTCTCTTTATTTTAAAATTTTCAATAAAATGATAGTACATCTTGGCAATAAAACTATTTGTAACTTTTCGTTTTTCTCCATCAAAGGCTATATTTAAATAACGAATTAAAAATTTAATTGGCTGTAAACGAGATAATAAAACTGCACAAGCAGCTGAATAAATAATAACACCAAAAATAATATCACCAGTTGCTGTTGGTAATGTTAATACTGAACCAATTGAACCACCACTCTTAATTAAGCCTCAAAGAAAAGCAGAACCCACAACACCTATTGGATTAATTTGACCAACTAAGGCAACAGCTATACTATCAAAACCAATAGTTGGTAAATCATCAGTTAAAAAACTAATTGAAGGATTTTTGGCAATGTAATAAATAACAGCCATTACTCCTGCTAATGCTCCTGAAATAACAAATGATGTTATGCAATAATGTTTATGATTAATACCACTATAAACCGCAGCAAATGGATTTAAACCTACTGTTCGAATTTTATAACCTAAAGTTGTTTTTTTCAATAAGAATCAAACTGTTATTATTAAAATAATAGAAATTAATAATGGTAGTATACAATTATAACCATTAATACTCATACTATCATGAATAGTTGCTGATGTTCCATGATCAGCATCATATAAATCTTTATTGATTTTAAATAGTCATTTTACTAAATATCAAATTGTTCAATTTAATAAAATAGAAGTAACAACCTCATGAACATTAAAAAAAACTTTTAATAACACTGTTACCAACGCCACCAATATTGCTGCTAATACTCCAGCAAAAAGCGCGCTAATTATAGCTAATGGTTGTGATAAGTCATAACGGACACCAATTGCGATAACAACAGCTCCTGCTGCTAACATTTGACCCGCAACTCCAATATTAAACATTCCTGAGCGGAAAGAAATAACTAGTGCTAATCCTGCTACAATATAAATTGCTCATCAAACTAAAGTATTATCTCAATTATTAGCTGGCCAACTTGTAAAAGCATATGTTAATAACAACTGAAAATAAGTAAAAGCATTTTGACCTGAACCAATTATAACAAAACAAGCAATAATTAATCCAAAAATAATGGCAAAAATTGAACCCTTAAATTTAGTAAGACTACTATTCATTTCTTTTGAACCAAGATATAAACGACTTCGTCGTTTTAAAAATCATGTTTTTTGTTTAAACATTATCTTCATTTCCTTCCATTAACATTTTTTGTCCCGCCATCATTAATCCTAATTGTTCACGAGTAACATTTTTAGCACTAACATTACCAGTAATTTTACCAGCATGTAAAACAACAATTCGATCTGCTAATGACATAACTTCTGATAATTCATAAGAAATTAATAATACTGCATTACCTTCATTTTTTTCATCAAGAATACGACTATGAATATATTCAATAGCACCAATATCCAAGCCACGTGTTGGCTGAGCAACAACTAAAATTTTATGTTTTCTTGTTAATTCTCTACCAACAACCGCTTTTTGTTGATTACCACCTGACAAACCTCTAACTAAAGCAAAACCACTTTTACTACCACGAACATCATAATTATTAATAATATTTTGTGCATAAGATTGAATAGCTTTACTGCGAATCAAACCATGCTTAGAAAAAGGATATTCGCTAATATTTTGTAAAACCATATTATCAATAACATTATAATCTAAAACAAGTCCATATTTATGACGATCTTCAGGAATATGACTTAAACCACTTTTATATAAACTTCGAATTGAACTGTGTTTCATATTCTTATTACCAAAAAAAATATCACCTTTTTCTGGCTTAATCAAACCAGTAATTGCTGAAATTAATTCAGTTTGACCATTACCCTCAATACCAGCAATAGCCACAATTTCTCGTGACTTAACTTCTAAACTAAAATCAGAAAGACCCATTATTGATTTCCTATTACCAATTTTATGAACAAATAAATTATCAATTTTTAATAATACTGGCCCTAATACAACATTACCTTGATTTCTAATATCAACTAAATCTCTACCAACCATCAAAGTAGCAATTTCTTCTTTAGTTTTACTCTTAGATTCAAAAGTTTCAATAACTTTACCTAAACGAATTACTGTAACATTATCAGCAACTTGTTTAACCTCTTCTAATTTATGACTAATAAAAATAATAGTTTTACCATCACGTCTAAGTTCTTCAATAATTGTTAATAAACTAGTAATTTCTTGTGGTGTTAAAACCGCGGTTGGTTCATCAAGTACAATAATACTAGCACCACGATAAAGAACTTTTAAAATTTCAACACGTTGTTGCATACCAACACTAGCATTCTCAATTTTTAAATTAAGTTTAATGTCTAATTTATATTTTTTTGAAATTTCTAAAATTTTAGATTTAGCTTTTTTATAATTAATTCACTGTCATTTATGAACTGGCTCACTACCTAAAATAATATTTTGTAAAATAGTGAAGTTATCAACTAATTTAAAATGTTGATGTACCATTCCAATACCTAATTCGCCTGCTCTAATTGGTCCTGATATTACTACTTCTTTACCATTAATTTTAATAATACCTTTTGTTGGTTGATATAGTCCAAATAAGATTGACATTAGTGTCGATTTACCTGCACCATTCTCGCCAACCAAAGCGTGAATTTCTCCTTTTTTAATTTTAATAGAAATATTATTGTTAGCAATAATAGTATCTAAAAAAACTTTAGTAATACCTTCCATTTCAACAGCATATTGTAAGTTCTGTTTTTCAATATTTACTTGCATTTTATCACCCCTCTTAATTATTTAAATGGATCATATTCTTTTTTAATACCATTAATTCAATAATGATCTTTTAAATTGAGTACTTTTTGTCATCCAGCAGAAATTTTATCTAATCAATTAGTAGTTTCTGTCATTAATGGTGTATAAATATCTTTATCACCATCTTTAATTGCTTTATTTGGTGCTATTCCAGTAAAATTAGGCCCACCTCTGTATGGTGCATCATCAATAAATGTTTGATCGGCAGTTGGATCAGTTGGATGCTCTGGATTCTGATCAGTTTTACCAACTGATTTTCAGAGCATAAGTTTAATTGAACTAATTAAATCTTTTTCTGCAGAAGTAATAAACCTATCTGCAGATTGTGGGTATTGAAGTTGTTGATCTGTATCAACACCAATAATTTTACCTTGACCAGATTTTTTTAATGATGATAAAGTATCTTCGGTTTGTGGTCCTGCTACTGGAAAAATAATATTAGTTTTTTGTCGAGCAAGATCATCATTAATTGCTTGTGAACCTTTTGAACCTTGAGTAAAATCACCACTAAATTGAGTACCTGAAGTTATAAATTTAATATTTGGTAATGATTCTTTAAAATCTGAATTTAAAATTTTAACTCATGATATTAATTTTTCTTCATCTTCTTTATTTTTAAATTTATTATTAAAAAACTGTATGGCTCAATAATAACCATACATATAATTAGTAACTGCTGGAATATCAAGTCCACCATAGGTTGACATTTTTAAATTATCAAGTCCACCATATTGATTAGCATGAGCAGTTAACCATATTGCCCCTGCTAATCCGGCTAAAAAGCCTGATTGTTCTGCTTTGTAAAGTAAACCAGCCAATTGTTTATTAGATTTTGGTACTTCTTTATTTGGAGTATCACCATCAATAAAAATAAATTTCACTTTATGTTTTAAAATAGTATTTTGTGCTTTAACCAAAGCATTATGATGTAAAAATCCTGAAGCAATAATTACTTTACTGTTTATGAAAACGGCTTTATTATATGATGTCATTAAATCATCAGTATTAGTTAATTGGGGATTATCTCAAGAAACCTCAACTCTTTTATTTTTATATTGAGGATCAACATAATCACTATGTATTCAATCATTAAACTCTTGTTTAAACTTGAGGGCAGCATTATATGATGATTCATTAAAAGAAGCATCATTAATAGTATGTCCATCAGTTACAACAGTTATTCGATAAATATTTGGATCATTAAACTGACTATTGCAAGCAATGATTGGTAATATCATTATTACTGACAATGATATTGCACTAAATACAGTAAAAATTTTACGCATACTATTATATTCCTCCTACAATTATATATAAATATTTATATAAAAAAAATATAAAAAAAGAAAGCAAAAACATTGCTTTCTTAATTCAATTATTCAAAATAAAATAAAACTGTGTATAAATAAATTTTGAAAATAAATGGGTGGGAATAACTTACTATTAAAAAATACAGTATATATGTATTTAATATTAATTATTTTCTTATTTTCACAATTAACTCTAAACACTAGTTTCTCCTTTTAATGGCATAACTACCATTATATAAGATAATAAAACTTATTCTTTAAAAATTCAAGAATAATTATAAATTTTTTAAAATATATAGTAAAGTTTTATTAAAACTGTGGTTTATACTTTTCAACACTTTCATCAACATAATTTTTTCAAGCATTTTCTCACTTATCACGAGTAGAATCATTAGCTAAATCAGCAACTAATTTATTATAAGCATCAGTTACTTTTTGTACTAAATGTCAATAATCATTACTATCAATAATTAAGTTATTATAAATAGCACTAATAGAATCATTATTAGCAATTCCAAGATATTGCTGACCACCTAATGCTGGTTGTGGTATGCTACCATCAAAGTATTGTTCACCATTAATAGGTTTAATACCATCCTCATTATAATCTAAATTAAAAGAATGTCATAATCAAGTATTAACTGACTTATGAATTCCTTTTAAAGCTGATGTAATAAAAATATCTTTAGCATAACTATATTGAACACTTTGATCAACATCGACACCAATAATTTTTGCTTTGCTATTAGTAGTAGAGTTTTTAACAGCTGATACTAAATCAATTGTTTGTGCTCCTGCAACAGGCATTACAATATCATCTTTATATCCATCAATTAATTGTGAAGTTATCGCTTTTGATGATTTTGTACCGGATTCAAAACTACCTGTAAATTGTTTAGCAATTTTATCAAAATGAATATCAAATTTATTAGTTCATTTTTCAATTTTTTTCTTACCCTCTTTAATTCTAATGGCATTAGTCATTTCCAATAAATTATCATTGCTATTACGATATTTATTAAAATAATATACACCTCAATAATAACCCATCATATAACTAACAATAGTATCAGCTGGTAAACCACCAAAAGTTGACATTTTTAAACCATTATCATCATATGTTTCATGATTAGCAGCTAATCATATTGCTCCTGCTAATCCTGATAAAAACCCTGATTGTTCTGCTGAATAACTTAAACACGCTACATCAACTGGTTTTTCTAATTTAGCATCAACTAAAATAAAACGAACATCTAACTTTTTATATTGATTTTGAATAGCTGGTGTTAATGCACCAAGATGATTAAACCCAACAACAATAATTGTTTTAGCACCAGCAAATGTTGCTAAATTATAATTATTTTGTAAAGTTGAAACTGTACTATCTCGTGAAATAATTCAACGCGTTTTCATTTTTTTATTTTTTCAAACTTCATTACCGGGTAAATTACTAATCATAATACGATTATCATTAAATGTTTTAGTAAACTCTTTTGAACCTTCTAATACTTGCTGATTAAAAGCTTTATCGAATAAATCACCACCATCAGTAATTATTCAAATATCACCAACACTAGGAATACTACATCCAATTAATCCTACTGATGAACTATTTATTAACAAAGTAATAATTAATAATTTTAAAAAATATTTCATAAATTTCTCCTATAAATAAAAAAATGTACTACAGTAAAAATATTAATATTTATTTACAATTTTTTTATACTTTATTTTTACCATATTTTTCATCAAAATTAATAATTCCTCTATTATATGCATCAATAATAATTCGTGCACAATGAACAGGATTATATAAAATATTAGTTTTTAATTGTGAATTAGCCATTAATAGTTTAATAAATAGTTCAAAATCATTTTCTTTTAATACAAAATCATGCGTAAAACCTTTTATATCATTCATATCTACTAATAATGCTAAAAGAATTTTATGAATTATTCCTCATGAAGAATTTTTAGCATTACTCTCAATTCTACTAATTGTTGCTTGACGAACACCTACTAATTTCCCCAAATATGCTTGCGTTCAACCAAGTCTTAGAACCTGTTTGGAATCTTTTATAAAATAACGTAAAATGACTATATATTTTAAGATAAGGGGTATATATGCATAAAAATTATCCAAGTCATGTTACTAAAGAACAATTTGAGAACATAAGATCAATTTTAGAAAATAGCAAAAAGAAAACAAAACCAAAAAATTTAGATTTATATGAAGTATTTTGTGCAGTTTTATATGTATTAAAAAGTGGATGTCAATGAAGAATGTTACCAAAAAATTTTCCAAAATGACAAACTGTATATTATTATTTTCAAATTTGAAGTAAAAAGGGCTAAGTGCCAAGTGCCAAAGAACCTAGCACTTGACAAGTAATTTTAAAAAAAATTAGTTAGAAAAGTTCGTATCAATAATGGTAGAAAAGAACAAACTAGTTTTTGTATAATTGATTCACAAAGTGAACATCTAGAATAAAGTAGACACAGAATTGTAACCTTTGTGTTAAAAATACTTTAAGGAAGGTGTTCATTTTTTTATGGCTAAATGACTATCAAAAGAAGAAAAGTTAAAAATAATAAAAATAAGTAAAATTAAAACAATTGATAAAACCGCATTAGAGTATGGTATTGGTCGATCATCAATAAAAGAATGAATTAAAGCATATAAATTATTAGGTGAAAAAGGTTTAGAATATGGCAATGGAATTCGTGCTAAAAAAACCAAAAGAACAGGTCGACCCAAATCTTTAAATTTTAATGAAATGACAAAACAAGAATTAATTGAATATATTGAGGCAATGAACGATATAAAAAAGTATTTAGAAAAATCGACAAAAAAGAAGAAATATTTGTGATTTTCATTGAAAAAATATCAGATTAGTTATTTATGTTGATTATTAAATGTTTCAAAACAGGATATTATAAGTGAATTAAGAATGGAATGAATGAATTTAAATAAATGAGATACATTTAGCTAATATAATTAAAAATATTTTTATGAATTTCAAGAAATTTATGGTTATAAATGATAACTTTATGAATTAACAAAATTTATAATTTAAAATTAAAATTTATATTGTATATAGATATATGAAAATAAGGAGTTTAAAATTTCAAGTGTCTCGCATAAAAAAAAAATTGGATTATAGAACTAAATCAGGAAGTTTAAGATATGATAATTTATTAAAACGTGATTTTTCAACTACTAATTTAAATCAAAATTAGGTACTGATATAACTTATTTATTAACTAATGGTAAAACATATTATTTATCAATTGTTAAAGATTTTCATAATAATGAAATAGATTATAAAATAAGTGCAAGTTTAGACATGACATTTGTTGTCCAAAACATTATCCAGTTTTGATTAATGCTCAAAACCTAATTCATGAATCTTACAATCAGATCAAGGATTTCTACTATACAAATCCTTCTTATAAAATTTTATGATGAATTAAAATAAAAATTTAAATGTCTAGAAGAGGTAATTCCGTGATAATGGTGCTACTGAAACTTGATTTGGAACAATGAAACAGAATTTCATATCAAATTCCAAGAAAAAAATAGAACTATTGAATGAATACAAGACAATTTACTAAATATATTTACTTTTATAATAATTATCGACCTCAATAATTAAAAGGAATGAGTCCAATCGAATATCGATTAGCTCATTCCAAACCAACAAATAATTACTTCATACCTATAAATTTAACACTTACAAACGCTATTTTATAAAATTTAATAAAAGGTTACTTTTATTGTCCACTTTTCTTGACAAGTTCAAAGATGTCTAATCGAATATTGATTCTTGCAATGATCAATAATTTTAATTTTTTGATTAATATTTAATTTTCTAATAAATAATTCTATTTGTTTAATTTTATCCATTAATAAAAATCCTTTCATGTCAAAATTAGTGTTAATTATATAACACAATTGTTTTTCGAATACATTCAGGTTTTTTAAATTAATGGTCTAGTAAAAAGGGCTAAGTGCCAAGTGCCAAGTGCCTAAGTGCCCCCATCCAAAATTATTTTTTCTAACTTCGAAGAGAAAGAAAAAAATATAATATAAATACAATTTTTTTTGGTTACTAAGTTTTCTAAGTTTTTTTATGTTAAAATAATAAAGATTTTATTACTTTACAAGTAATAATAAGTATAAGTAATAATAAAGAAAAAAATGGTGATTTACTTTATGTGAGATCGTAAAATTTTACGAAAAATTAATAAACAAGTTAAGGCAATAATTAGCCTTGATGAAACAATGAGAAAAATTAAAGATGAAGAATTAGCAAATAAAACAGTTGAATTCAGAACCAGATTGGCAGAAGGTGAGACTTTAGATGATATTTTAGTTGAAGCTTTTGCGACAATTAGAGAAGCAGCAAGAAGAATTAGTGGATTACATCCATATCCTGTTCAATTAATTGGTGGTATTGTTCTTCATAATGGTGATGTTGCTGAAATGCGAACTGGTGAAGGAAAAACTTTAACTGCCGTGATGCCAATTTATCTAAATGCTTTAAGTAGTAAAGGTGTTCATGTTATTACTGTTAATGAATATTTAGCGGCAAGAGATGCTGAATTAAATCGACCAATTTTAGAATTTTTGGGAATTACTATTGGTGTTAGTCTTCGTGATCATTCTACTAATCAAAAACGTGAAGCGTATTTAAAAGATGTTACATATACAACTAATTCGGAATTAGGCTTTGATTATTTGCGTGATAATATGGTTAAGGTTTATCCAGAAAAAGTTCAACGTCAGCTTAATTATGCTATCATTGATGAGGCGGACTCTGTTTTAATTGATGAATCAAGAACACCTTTAATTATTTCTGGTGGTTCAAAAAATCGTACGCCTTTATATCAAGCATCAGATGTTTTTGCAAAAACTTTAATACCTGAAGATTATAAAATTGATTGAGAATCACGCCAAATTGCATTAACAGTAACGGGTGTTAATAAAGCTCAAAAACAGTTTAATTTAAAAAATTTATTTGATATTGATAACTCGGAATTATTTCATCATATTCAAAATGCACTTCGTGCTAATCATGTTTTTAAATTAGATGTAGAATATGTTGTTAAAGATGGTGAAATTGTGCTAGTTGATCAGTTTACTGGTAGATTAATGCCTGGTAGAGTATATAGTGATGGACTTCATCAAGCTTTACAGGCTAAAGAAAATGTTACAATTCAACAAGAAACAACAACAGTAGCTACTATTACTTATCAAAACTTTTTCCGTTTATATAATAAATTAAGTGGTATGACAGGAACTGCTAAAACCGAAGAAGAAGAATTTGTAAAAATTTATAATATGAGAGTAATTAAGATTCCTACTAATAAACCAATTATTCGAGAAGATAAACCCGATCATGTTTTTGCTTCATTAAATGCTAAATTTAAATCTTTAATTGCAGAAGTTAAAGAACGACATACTAAAGGACAACCAATTTTGATTGGTACTGCTAATGTTGATGTATCAGAACGAATTGCTAATATGTTAACTTTGGAAGGAATTAAGCACGAGATTTTAAATGCTAAAAATCATGTTCGTGAAGCTGATATTATTGCTAGAGCTGGTGAAAAAGGATCAATTACTTTAGCAACTAATATGGCAGGACGTGGAACTGATATTAAACTTGGTAAGGGTGTTATTGAACTTGGTGGCCTTGCTGTATTAGGTACTGAAAGAAACGAAGCACGAAGAATTGATAATCAATTACGTGGAAGAGCCGGAAGACAAGGTGATCCTGGATTTTCACGATTTTATGTTTCGATTGAAGATGATTTGATGTTACGTTTTGGTGGTGAAAAATTAAAAAAAGCTTTTGCAAGTTTAGGTGAAGACTATATTAGATCAAAAATGTTAACTAGATCAATTACTAGAGCACAACAAAAAATTGAAGGTATGAATTTTGATGCACGAAAAAACTTATTAGATTATGATAATGTTATTGCTCAGCATCGTGAAGCTACATATCATCAACGTGATAATATTTTACTTGCTGATGATTTATTAGATTTAATCAAAAATATGCACAGAACAGTAGCACGTGATTTACTAAATATTTTTAATAAAGTTGTTGGTAGAGAACAGTTTATTGATTATGATGAATTAGTTAAAGGTATTGAAAATAAATTAATTAAGCCTAATGATTTAATAGCAGAAAAGTTAAATCGATTAAGTACTGAAGAAAATATTGATTTAATTGTTGAAAAATCTTATAATTTTTATCTTGAAAAAAGAGAAAAATTAAATGATGTTATTATAAAACAAATTGAAAATAGTGTTGTTTTACAAACTTTTGATCAATATTGAACTAATCACATTGATGCTTTAAGTAAACTGCGTGCAGGAATTCATTTGCGTGGTTATGCACAGTTAAATCCCTTACAAGCTTATATTGAGGAAGCTTCAAAATTATTTAATCGTATGAAAATCAATGTTGCTCATCAAGTTATTATTATGTTACATAGCATTGATCCAGAACAACATCAGGTCCGTGGTGGTCAAGATGTATTGGATACAGTATTAGCAAGTAATGTTGAAACTAAAACTAAAATTGGATAATTAATCTTTATTCGGACTTCTCCCCACATGTACTTGTGGAGGAAACAATGAAATTGAATGAGTTCAACAATACTTTTCAAACAGAACAAGATTGTTTGAAATATATAGTAAGTTTGAAGGAAAATAAATGTATCAGGTGTTATTGAACAAATTTGAATACTTCTGATTTAAGAAGAATAAGATGTTTGAAATGTCATCAAACATTTAGTATTCTTCATGGCACCATTTTTTACAAGTCACAAATACCTTTGAAATCTTGGTTTTATCTCATCTTTAGATGAATAAACACCAAACATGGAATTCCATCAACTGATGTTGCAAAAGAATTGGGGGTAACTTTGAAAACTGCTTGAAGAATGGGTCATAAAATCAGAACTTGTATTGCCAAACAAGAATCACAATTTATTGTTGAGGGCATAGTGCAAATGGATGAAATGTATCTTTCACATATGGGTTTTAAAAAACAAGGAAGATCCTTGGTGAATAAAACCTTGATTGTTGGTATTTATGAAAAAACAACCAATAAATTAATTGTGAAAGTATTGAAAAATGCAAAAAGTAAAAATCTTTTGCAGTTTGCAAGAAA
Source organism: Spiroplasma endosymbiont of Lariophagus distinguendus (assembly GCF_023846195.1). Taxonomy (NCBI): domain Bacteria; kingdom Bacillati; phylum Mycoplasmatota; class Mollicutes; order Entomoplasmatales; family Spiroplasmataceae; genus Spiroplasma; species Spiroplasma endosymbiont of Lariophagus distinguendus. The sequence goes on along the minus strand of NZ_JALMUW010000010.1, from coordinate 1,767 downwards.
CCACATTTCTTCAAAGTGTCATGTACATACTGATTTTTGAAAAGGATATTGCGATTTTAAATCGGTTTTCACTAAGCATGAAACAGTCAATCATCAAGATAGCTATGTTTCAAAAACTGGTGTAAATACCAACCAAATTGAATCAGTTTGAAAACATATAAGAAGAACATTTAAAACACATATCAAAGTTGCAAAACATCATGTTCATTTATATGCAAAAGAAGCTGCATATAAATTCAATAAGATACCTAGTTTTGAAATTGTAATGCTATGTTTGATTTAAAAATGTGGGGAGAAGTCCGTAGATAGGCTTTTCTCAGCATTTATGTGATAAAATTTAAAAATAGTACATAAAGGGAGAAAAGCCTCTTTATTTAAAAAACTAAGTATTTTAATACTTAGTTTTTTAAATATGTTTTTTTTATTCTATTTGATTTTTTTCTTTATGTTTTCATGACTTCTTTTTAAATATGTTTTTATTTTTTTTACTGTCATAAGTGACTGAAGTTGTTCAATGGGGGAAATTATTACCTTTAGTAACAGCATTATTATTATTCATGGGTACTAAATTTTTAATATAATTAGTTCCATCTGCTGTGCTGGGGCGTTCATAAACAATAGTTCAATTTAAACTTTCAATTGGATCATTAAGCTTCGGTTGTGCAATAAAATTATGTCAAAACATTAAGGCACCCGCATAATCTCGACGGTATAATTGTGGATTAAAATTATTGATAATTTCTCCTTTATTTCATACTTCTTCAATTTGTTGTGGCGTTCATATTGTTTCTTCTTCATTATTTGTTGAAGAAGTTATATTTTGATTAATTTCATTTTGTGAATATAGTGCTTTTGCTTCTAGTGACATATATTTCTTTTTTCTATTCTTCTTAATAAAGCATATACAAGAAATTATTAAAACTATAAAATAAAAAAATTCTAATCCTCATGGAATAATGAAAAATAGTTTTTTCCGAATAGTTATCGTAGAAGCAAATTTATAAAAAGCAACATATCCACCAAAGGAAAAAAATAAAATTGATCCAATAATAAAAAATAATGATATTCATAACATAATTCTAGTTAATATTAAGGAAATAAAATCATTATTTTTTAAAAAAATAAAAGGAAAGGCAACAACACCTAAAATTATGAAACCAAAACCCAATACTGCAATTGTCAGAGTTGGAAAAGTTAAATTGAATTTAAAAAATTTCTTAGTGATTAAATTATCAATAAGGATTAATAAATCAGTAGTTTCTCCTTTAAAGAAAATAATTCATAAAACTCAACTAATTAGTAAAGTTACACTTGTTAATCATGAAAAAAATATAATCATTCAATTATTATAATAGTTAATACTTTTCTTTGTTGAATAATTATCATCAACAGTTTCTTTAAATATCTTTTTTTTCATTTTTAAAAACCTTATAATATTTTATTGTTAATCAATTCTATTAATTTTTCTTTTTTCATAATATCTCTCCAAAACTAACTTATTATTTTTGTGTATATTTTGTTACTGTATTATTGAATGCTTGTTGATAACATTTACCGCTGCAATATATAAATTTATCACGATATAAAGAGTCAAATGTATATTTTTTGTCACATGATGAAATATAGCATTTAGTTGTAATAATTGGCATAATCTAATTAACCCCCTTTAAATTTATACTATACATTTTACATGATTTCTGTTTTATCATTTTATTAATTATTTTTTTATATTTTAAGTGTTTTATATATTAAAATTTTGGATGGGGG
>NZ_JALMUW010000001.1:0-79222 GCF_023846195.1 Spiroplasma endosymbiont of Lariophagus distinguendus | reverse complement strand
AATTCTGTATTTAATGTCATTAATTGTTTACGAAATTTTTCATAAAACATTGTTCAAAATAATCAACTCATAGTAATAATAAGTAAGCTAAGGAAACTAAAAATTGCTAAGATTTCCTTGTTAATATTATTATTTTGAATTGGAATGTAATATAATAAAGCACAAATAATAGTAATAATAACACCATTTATAAAAAATAAATTAATAATTGGTAGAGCTAAATTACTTCATTTTTGAGAATTATTTTTTCACTTAATAACAAGTACACTACTTAAAGTTTGATATTTATTTCAAGTAGTAGTTTCATTAAAATCACGACTTTTTAATTTTAAAATATTTTTTTTAAAATTATAGTTAAGATATTTAAAAGTAAATTTACTTTTAACTATTTGACAATTAATATTTTCATTGGATAATGCTTGTTGATAGCTAGGTTTTAATTTAGTATCATTTTTTTTAGTTTTTAAAATAATAATTAATCAAAAAATAAATTGGAATAATTGAAATATTAAAACCATCGTAATTAAAAATAAACTAATAAGAATAAAAACACTTGTTGTTTGATCTTGAGTAATCATATATTTTCACTATTTATTTTCTATAGCATTAATACCAGGTAAATCCTTACCTTCTAGATATTCTAATGAAGCACCTCCACCAGTTGAAATATGGCTAAATTTATTTTCATATCCAAATTTAACTGCTGCTGCTGCACTATCACCACCACCAATTAGTGTAAATGCACCTTTTAATTGTGAAATAGTTTTACAAATATTTTTTGTTCCATTAACAAAGTTACTCATTTCAAAAACTCCTAATGGTCCATTTCAAAAAACAGTTTTAGCATTAATTAAAGTATTTTCAAATAATTTAATTGTTTTTGGACCAATATCCATTCCTTCATATCCATCATCAATGTTTTCATTATTAGTAATTTTACCTTTGATATCCTTAAATTCCGGAGCAATTACAAAGTCAATAGGTAGTATTAATTTTTCTTTTCCTAATTCAATAATTTCTTTAGCAATATCAATTTTATCTTTTTCTAATAATGAATCACCAATTTTATAATTCAATGCTTTCATAAAAGTATAAGCCATACCACCACCAACAAGAACTTTATCAGCTTTTGTTAATAATTGTTTGATAACATCAATTTTATCTGATACTTTAGCACCACCAAGTACTGCTATGAAAGGATGTTCTGGATTAACAGTGATTTTATTAAGCATTGTTAATTCTTTTTCGATTAATAAACCAACACAACTATTTTTGATATTAGTAGCAATACCAACGTTAGATGCATGAGCACGGTGTGCAGTACCAAAAGCATCATTAACAAATACATCACCTAAATGTGCTCAATATTTACCTAATTCGGGATTATTAGTAGATTCTTTATTACCATTTAAATCTTCAAAACGAGTATTTTCTATTAAAAGTAATTCTTTGTTTTTAAGATTATTAATAGCTGTTTCAAGATTTGTACCACGAGTTTCATTAATGAATATTACATTTTCTTTTAAGATTTCACTTAGTCTTTTTGCAACAGGTGCTAAAGTATTCTTCGCTTTATCAGCCTCAGATTTAATTCTTCCAAGATGTGATAACATGATTATTTTTGCATCTTGATTTTGTAAATACTTAATAGTTTCGATGCTTGCTTTTATTCTTGTATCATCGGTAATTTTACCATTTTCTAATGGTACATTGAAGTCAAAACGAACAATAACTTTTTTATTTTTAAAATCAAGATCCTTTAATGTTTTTTTATTCATATAATTTTCATCTCCTTTTTTCATATTATAATTTTAATATATTTTTAAAGCTATTAATAAAAATGCATCTTGTAATTGGTAAGATGCATTTTTGTAGTTTAATATTTTAATTAAACTATTTAAAAATTATTTTAGCTTTGCTAAGTGTATTACTGTTCTTACTAATTGCGATACATATGACATTTCATTATCATATCAAGCAAAAACTTTAACAATTTGTTTGCCTTCAACTTCAATAACTTTTGTTAATGTTGCATCAAAAATTGAACCAAAACTTGAACCAATAATATCAGTTGAAACAATTGGATCTTCATTATAAGCAAATGATTCGCTACTATGTTTTTTCATTGCTGCATTAACTTGTTCAACAGTAACATTTTTCTTTAATTCAATTGTTAAATCAACAATTGAACCAGTAATAATTGGAACACGCATTGCTGAACCATCTAGTTTTCCTTTAACAGAAGGGATAACTAAACCAATAGCTGCAGCAGCACCTGTAGCTGCAGGAACAATATTAGACATAGCACTACGTCCTCTTCTAAAATCTGAATGTTCTAAGTCTAGTAAACGTTGGTCATTAGTTGCAGCATGAACTGTTGTCATTCATCCCTTAATAATTCCAAATTCTGATTCTAGAGCATGAACAACAGGAGCAAGACAATTAGTAGTACATGAAGCACCAGAAATAATATTATCAGTATTTTTTAGAATATCATGGTTAACATTATAAACAATAGTTTTTAAGTCTCCTTTAGCGGGTGCTGAAATCACAACTTTTTTAGCTCCAGCATCAATATGTGCTTGTGCTAATTCTTTTGTTGTAAAACGTCCAGTTGCTTCAATTACGATATCAACATCATTGGCTTTTCATGGTAATGCTTTTGGGTCTTTTTCTTGACAAACTTTAATTATTTTACCATCAACATTAATAGTATTTTTTGATTTGTCTGCTTTGATTTTTCCATGTTTTCAAGTTCTATGTGCTGAATCATATTGTAATAGATATGCTAGAGCTTCTACATTTCCTAAATCATTGATAGCAACAATATCAATTTCTTTTTTGTCAAATAATTGACGAAAGGCAATGCGCCCAATGCGCCCAAATCCATTAATTGCAATTTTAATTGCCATTATTAAGTCACTCCTTTTATGTGTTTGTTTTTTATATTGATTAATGACTAGGTATATTATAAACAAATATTGTTAATATTTGTCATAAAATATGGATTTATTTATAAAACATTTATTTTATTAGTAAATTATTTCCTTTATTTTAATTATAGTTTTCATTATTTTATTTTTTTATGAAATTTATATTGGTATATATTCTATTTCATTATTAATATTGTCAATATTTTTATTATTTTCAATGGTAGTTTGTGATTCTTCAATAGTTAATTCAATTGGTATAGTTAAAGTTTGAATACGTTCTAATAAACGTTTAACTTTAATTTCTTCTGATTTACTATTTTTTAAATAATAATGTTGATATAGTTCACTAATACTATAGTTAGAATTAATAAATGTAGTTTTTAATGGTAAAATTCGTGCATTAAGAATACTAAATAATAATTCATCACGCTCTCAAGCGCTAACAGTTTCACCGCCTAAATCATCAATAAATAATAAGTCACATGATTTTAATTGTTCAATTTGCTGATTAGTATCAGTATCATTTTTAAAACTTTTTTTAATGTCCATAACAAATTCAGGTCATACAATAAAACAAACAGTTTGATTTTTTTGAATTAATTTATTTGCAAATAAGATAAAAATAAAAGTTTTGCCACTACCTGTGTCACCATATAAGTATAAACCTTGATAACTTTTGTGTTTTAAAGATTGATGTAAATACTGGATGATTTCTTTTCTTGCATTAGTTGAGGCATTAAAATTTTTACTTCATGAAAGTGATAAAAGTTTATCATCATAGTATTTAATTAAAAAATTATTATGTACTTGTTGTTGGACAGATCTATTAATAGAATGAAGACAATCCGTTAGTACTAAACTTATTTTTTGATTAGGTAACATTACTAGTTTATAACGATATCCTTTAACATTTTGTAGACATTTGCTAAGATTCTCTCGTTTTTTACATAAATTGTAGCTATCAATATAAGTTTTTAATAAATCAACATATGGTTCTAGTTTGCTGTTAGTTAAGTTGCTTTTTTTAATAAAGTCATGAAGTTCAGCATTATTAATGTTTTCTTTTAAGATAGTTGTCGCTTTAAGTTTCATGATAATCATTTCCTTACTTAATAATATTGTTTTTTAATAATTAAATTAATGAGCATCAAATTCCTTTAAAATATTATTTATTTCTTCTTGAGTTAATGTTATATCTTTTTTATTAATATTATCAACCTTATATTTTTTAATTAATTTTTTATTGAAATTATTTGTTGTTGATTGTTCTGTAGTAGATCATAATGATTCTTGTTGAAATTGTTGCTGTGGATTTTTTTTGCTACGAGCATAAGCAAGTTTTAAATGAGATAAAGCATCATCAATACTATTAATTTGATTTTCTTGAAATGTTTCAGCAATTTTAATAATATAGTTTGGTTCTAAACGTTTATTATTTTTAAATCAAACGTATTCAATTAAGCAGTTAATTACAGCATTATTTAATTGAAAGTTATTAGTTAATATTTCTAGTGTTGTTTTTAATTTATCAGTTGGTATTTTACCAGTTAAATTTTTTAAATATTCTTCAGGTAATTTTTGTTGCATTAAATTTAATGTGGTATTAATAACATCAGAATTATCTTTAGATATAATTGTATTACCATTAGAATTTAAATTAACTTTCATAGTGTTAATTTGGTTTTTATTTTGAAATGAATAAATTGGTCTAGAAATTGATGTTTGTTCTTGTTTAGCATAAATATTATTAAGTGCTGTTTTTAATTTTAAAGATTGAGGGATAGTATTTTCCTGTTGAGTAATATTAACATAATTTTCTGTAATTTCAATATCATTTTTCAAAAAATAAAATTTTTGTCTTTCGTAATTTAAAGTTCCTAATTGTTTAAGTAGTTCTGAGTTTAAATGGGTATTAGCAAAAAAATCATCAGCAGATAAGGGAGAACACAATTGATAAATGTAAGTAGATTTTAAAGAATAGTAGTAAGTATTAATAAGGTTAACAGATTCAAGTTGTTGGAAAGCAACAAGTAATTGAGTGGAAGTTATTTTTAATAAAGATTTAATTCGTCCATGATTGAAATCAAGATTAATACGTTTTGTTAATAACTTTTCTTGAACTAAAGTTAAATATAAATTTATTGCTTCAATACCAATTATTGGTTGATATAACATAAATAAAATTTGGTAATCTTCGTTACTAATATATTCTGATTGGTTCAACTTAAAAATATCAATATCATTTATTGTTCTGTTCATATTCATTCCCTAACTTTCTTTTTACTATCCATTTCTTTCATGGTATGATAATTATATGCACATAAAGAATATAAATAAAGTGAAATGATTAAAACACATACTTATCCACATTTATTCCACTTTTTTTTATTAAAATATTCTTTATTAATATATACTTTTGAGTTTTCCACAGTTAATATTTAATTTGACAGTGATTACAAAAGTAAGTTCCGCGAAGGTTTATTTTTATTTTTTTGATAATAGTATGGCATTTAAAACAAGGCATTTTTGCTCTAGTATGAACTTGTAATTCTTGTTGATAGTAACCTGTTACACCAAGGCTTGAAGTATAACTACTAATTGTTGATCCACCAAGTTTTATTGATTTATCAAGCACAAATCTTGCTTTATTAATGATTTCTTGTAATTGTTTAAGTGTTAAATTTTTAGTAATACTTTGTGGATGAATACTAGCATAAAATAATACTTCATCTGCATAAATATTTCCTAAACCACTCATAACATTTTGTTCTAATAATGTTGCTTTAATACTTTGACTTTTATTTTTTCATTTATTTTTTAAATATTCAGCAGTAACATTTTTATTAAAAGGTTCTGGACCAATATTAATATAAGGTTTTATGTTTTGATATTCATTTTTAGTTTGCAAATGAAAGGTTCCAAACTGTCTTGTGTCATGATATCTTAATTCGTATTTATTGTCTAATTCTAATATTAATAAGACATGTTTTCAATTTATTGATTGATTATTTTGTTGAAAATAATATTTTCCTTCCATTCGTAAATGACTTAATAATACATAATCATCTAATATAAATATTAATAATTTACCAACTCTTTGAACATCATTTATTGTTTGTCCAATAATTTGTTTTGTGAATTGTTCAATACTTGGTGTTTTGATAATTTTATTTAAAAGAATTCTAACACCAATAATTTTATGATTAGTTAAAAGTGGTTGTAAAGTTTTGCGAACAGTTTCAACTTCGGGTAATTCTGGCATTTTTATTTTCCTTCCAATAAAATATAATAAACTAATTTATTTTAAATATTAATAAATTTTTAAAAATTTATTTTAATTCAAATCAGTTATCACCAATACTAGTATTAATTAATAAGGGAACTTTTAATTTAGTAACATTAGACATAATTTTAGTAATTTTAGTAATAACATCATTAACTTTATTATCTTCAACTTCAAAAATTAATTCATCATGAATTTGTGCAATTAATATTGCATCAATATTTTGTTTTTTTATTTCTTCATAAATTTTATTCATTGCTAATTTTAAAATATCAGCAGCACTACCTTGAATTGGCATGTTCATTGCTATTCGTTTACCAAAATTTTGAATCACCTTATTTTTATTTGTAATTTCCATTACTTCTCTTCTACGATTAAAAATTGTTTGAACGTATCCATTTTTTTCACAAAAATCAATTATATTATTAATATAACTTTTAATTTTTGGAAAAACCGAAAAATATTTATTAATAAATATTTTAGCATCTTCAACTTTAATTCCTATTTGTTGTGATAAACCAAAACTAGAAATGCCATAAACAATGCCAAAATTAATAGCTTTTGCATTTTGTCTTTGTTCGTTAGTAACTTCTGCTAAAGGTATATTTAATATTTTACTTGCAGTTTCGCGATGAATATCATGCTTTTGTTGAAAAGCTTTAATTAAATTTTCATCTTCACTAATATGAGCTAATATTCTTAATTCAATTTGCGAATAATCACAGGATAGTATTTTAGTATGTGGTTTGCTTGGAATAAAGATTTTGCGAACTTCTCTTTGTTCTTTATCGCGAATACTAATATTTTGCATATTAGGATCTAATGAAGATAACCTGCCAGTACTGGTTTGTACTTGATTATAAATGCTATGAATTTTACCATCATCAAAAATATATTTTTGTAAACCAAGTAAGTAAGTGGAATATAATTTTTGTAATTTACGATATTCTAAAAGAATATCGATGATTGGATGTTGATTTTTTAAACTAATTAAAACTGCAAAAGCAGTACTACCTTTTTTATAATTAGGTAATTTTAATTCTTTAAATAAGTATTCACTAATTTGTTTTGGTGAATTTGGATTTAAATTACTATTACTTTCTTTTTTAATTTGTAATTCTAAATCTTGGATTTTTAGTAAAGTTTTATTAGTTAGTAGTTTTAATTTTTTTTGATCAATGTTAACACCATTACACTCCATATTTACTAATACAAAAGCAGCAGGTAGTTCAATCTCTTGATATAAATTTCAGTTATTAGTATCTTTTAATTTTTTTATAAGAATGAGATGAGAATCTGTTAAAAAATTTAATTTTTTTTCTAAAAAAATAGCTATTTCTTTTTCATCATTGGGAATATTTTTTTTAATACCTTTGCCATAGAAATCATCAGCGCTTAAATTATCTTTAACATTGACATTGAGCATAACAGCAATGTTTTCTGGTAATATTTTTTCATTAGCATAAAGAAGGTAAGCAGCTAACATATGGTCAAAAATAATATTATTTATTATTAATTTTAAACGTAGTCCTGCGATAATAACCTTTTTTAAATCTCAAGTTATTTTTTGTAGTTTTTTATTTTGTAAGAAATGTTGAAAATTAGAACAATTAATTGCATTAATTTTATTAATATAAAATGTTCCTTTTTCATTTTTAATACCAAAACCAATAATATTATCGCGATTATAATTATCACCAAAAATTTCTAATCATAAGTAATTTGAATCACAATTTCATTCTTGACTTCACTTATTTATAATTTGAACGTGAGATGTACTATTTTTATTAGTTTTAGGATTAGTGTCTTGTGTTAATAAAGAGTTCATATTATATTGTTTGTAAAAGTCTTGTAACTTTTCATTATTTAAATTTTCAACATTATAATTAAACGTTTCTAAATTACCAGTAATTGGTGTATTTAAATTAAGTTGTGCTAGTTGTTTACAAATAATACCATTATTAAAGTTAAGTTTAATTAGTTTACTAACATTTGGTTTTAATTGTTCTACATTTTCAATAATGTTTTCTAATGTGTCATATTCTTTTAATAAACTAATAGCAGTTTTTTGACCAATTCCTTTAATGCCAGGTAAATTATCAGAACTATCACCCATTAATCCCTTTAAATCGGTAACTTGATAAGGTAATAATTCATATTCTGATTGAAATGTAGAAATAGTAATAACCTTTAAATCACTCATCCCTTTTTGTGGATTAAGAATTTTAATATTGTTATCTAATAGTTGTAATAAATCTTTATCACTACTCATAATATCAATTTGATAATTACTAGCAATTTTATTTTTAACAATGCTGCCAATAATATCATCAGCTTCATAATTATTTATTTGTCCCCAAGGAATTTGTGCTAAGTCTAAAAAAATTTTAACTAAATTAAATTGTTCAATTAACTCAACCGGAGTTTCACTTCTTTTTCCTTTATATGTTGCTAAAGTTTCATGACGAAATGTTTTACGACCAGCATCAAATGCAACAAAAACACTAGCATAGTTGTTAGATTTTAAGTACTTAGTCAACATTCTAATAAAAGCATAGACGGCATTAGTTGGAATACCCTGTAGCGAATGTAGATTAACTCCTTGGTATGCAGTAGCATAATATGCTTTAAATAATAAATTGTTACCATCAATAATTAATGCTTTTTTCATTTATTCACCTAATTTCATAAAATTATTATAACAATAAGTAAGTATAACTTCATATAAAATTAAAACGGACTTCTCCCCACATGTACTTGTGGAGGAAACAATGAAATTGAATGAGTTCAACAATACTTTTCAAACAGAACAAGATTTGGCAGCTGAAAAATATATGGTAAGTTGAATAAAAATAAATGTATCAGTGTAAGAGACATTTGATTAAGAAGAATAAGATGTTGAAAATATTTAATATTTTAGTATTCTTCAGGCACCATTTTTATAAGTCACAACATTCTTGAATTCAAGGTTTTTATATCTCATCTTTAGATGAATAACACCAAACATGGAATCTACCAACCAGATGTTGCAAAGAATTTATAGTAAAATCTCTTTGAAAACGTTGAAGATCAATATCAAACTGAACTAAGGTAAAAGGTATAATAGAAGGCGAGGCATAAAAATGATAAATGTATCTTTCACATATGGGTTTTAAAAAACAAGCAAGATCCTTGCAGAATAAACTGATTGTTGGTATTTATGAAAAACAACCAATAAATCAATTGTAGGCGCTGAAAATGCAAAATCTTTTGCAGCTTGTAAGAAACCACATTTCTTCAAAGTGTCATGTACATACTGTCAATATCGAGTGAAAATTTCCAGATATTAACAAAAAAATTAAATTATTTTGGTGTTACACTGTTAAATAAACACAATCTAAATAATCTTGTAATTTAATCTGTTTTTAATATAGAATTTTTTTTGCAGAATGAATTAATTAATATAAAGTTTTTTTGACCTATTGCTTGACTCCCCCAAAAATAGAGCTTTTTATTTTGAAAGGATGAAAAAATGAATAAAATTACAAGAAATATGAATTAACTAATAAAGAATTTGATAGTAACACAAAAACACAAGGGAAAATATTGTTGAATATGTAGGGAAGTCACCTTAAAAACAAAAGATTAGCAAATTTAAAATTAGTTATTAATATTATACTCTCTCTCACATAAATTTGTGAGAATAATGAAACAGAATGGAGGTTCAATAATAACAAATATATCAGCATTGTCATACACAGGGTGAAAGGTAAGCTGTTGAAGGAAAATAAATGTATCAGGTGCTGAACAAATTTGAATACTTGATTTAAGAAGAATAAGATGTTTGAAATGTCATCAAACATTTAGTATTCTTCATGGCACCATTTTTTACAAGTCATAAATACTCTTTGAAATCTTGGTTTTATCTCATCTTAGATGAATAAACATCAAACATGGAATTCCATCACTGATGTTATTAAATAGTGCCGCAAAGAAAATAATAATGGGAATAATAATCGACAAGAGGGCGAAGAAAGGATGAAATGTATCTTTCACATGTTTTAAAAACAAGGAAGATCCTTATGAACAAAACCTGATTGTTGGCATTTATGAAAAAACAAACCAATAACGACTGCAGCATTGAAAACGCCCAACTTTCTTTGAAAGAAACCAATTTCTTCCAAAAAGCATGTAATTGATTTTGAAAGGATATTGCGATTTTAAATCGGTTTTCATCACATGTATAATACAAAGGGGGCCATAATCAAACAACGGGAAATATAGAAATGATACCAAAGCTATGGGATAATACAAAAATATATAGATATTTTAGTTTTAATTAATTATGATTTAAATGGGATAGTCTAGATAGCTTTTTCAGCATTTATGTGATGAAACTGGGTGTGAAAGATAAGGATAGTGCCTAATATTAAAAATATGATAAAATCTATTGATAAAAATAAAATAATTAAAGGAAAAAGATTGAGGTATTATCAAAAAGAACCTTTTGGAAATATTAAAAGTGAAAGAACTATACATAATAAAATCAAATAGTAAAATAAATAGATTAATAAATTGACAGTAACTTTCTTATTAATTTAGAATAATGAATCAAACCCACACAAAATGTAAAGAGAAAATAGTTTAGAAAAGAAATTTGAATACCAATTGTTTTATATACAACTGGGATTAAAATTTATAGTTTATATTCACAAATAAACTATATGAACTTCTTACTTAGGGAATTATTAAGATCCACATTTTCAAGGAGATTTTCATTGTATATAAACTCTTTTTGGTTTTACAATCTTTGGATACTTATTTTAAAGTTTCATTTCTTTTTAGTTCATACATTTGATTATTAACTAAGATATAAGTCATTAATAAATTATTTACAATTACATCAGTTCTAGGTTGTATATATTGAACTTTGTTATTTTTATAAGGAAAATATTTTTTACTATAATATGTTATAGTTTGAACCACTATCTGTTTTTTCTGAAAAATCTTAGAAAGACAAATATTTATTTCTTCTTGTGTAGGCTTTTAATCATAGTGTATTTACATTAATTAATAGGAAGTACAAAACCACATAAAAGCCTATGTACGTTTTAAGAAATGCCACATTGTTTCAAAGTTTTAGAATCTGATATTCTAAATGCTGAGAACAGAATCGACTCTCGAAGTGTTCCAAAGAAGAACCAATGAATCTGACCCTTAGCTTGTGGAACTGAAGTTCCAATTCATTTTAACACCTAAACACACACACATATTTTGTAACTATATGCTGCCATTTTCAGTTTATTTTAATCCAACGATTTTTTCTTATATCCAAAACTGTCTTGTTATCAGTATTAAAATGCTTTTGGTGTGCCACATTTAATAAAAACTGATGAAATAATATTATAATAATCATCATAACATACAACAATTATAGAGTTCTTTCTTGTGGAAGTGATCATCACATGATGACCATAGCATGGAAAACGCTTGTTTCGATTGTCATCAACTAATTAATGCATATGTCATGATCGAATCAGACCACCAAATATTGATGTTGATGAAGTTATTTTCATTAGCTGGTGAATAGCTTTTTTAATTACATAGTAAATAGGAATATATAGATTTTTTTCTTCATTAATGAATTTAAATGAAATGCTTGAAAACTAAACTGTAGATATCAGCTTACACAAGAATGATGAATCAATTAGACTGAGTGAAGAGATGAATCTTTATCACGGATTTATGAATAAACCTGACTTTAATTCTCTCTATAAATGAATACGAAGGAATGGGAAAGAAAAGATATATGCATTGATGCTTTATATACCTTAATAGTATTACCTGCTGATAACCCATATATTTTCACAGAGTCAAAAAAAGTCCAATAATGTTAACAAAGGTATTTGACCTACTAAATTTTTACTGATGTTCAACAGAAATTTAATCCTGATAATATGTAAGTGTCATGTGTGATACTGATTTTGAAAAGGATATTATAGATTTTAACTGAGTTACAAATATATCACTAAATAAATTAAATGTCAAACCAACTATAATATGTAGAGGAATATTATTTAAAAACATACATAATGTTAAATATCATGTCTATTTATATAAAAGATTTTTGCATATAAAACTAGAAGATACTCAGTTTAAACTTCCATATGCTAATATTTTGATTTAAAATGTGAGTAGTCTGTAGATAGGCTTCTTTCAGCAGAATTATATGAATATCTGTAAATTAAAATAGTATATAAGGTAGAAAATAATTAAAAATGATATAGTAAAAAAAAATGTGATTTTCTTTTTTTTTCTTACAACAGAATAATAAATTTGAGTTACAGATTTAACTTGGGTAGTAGAAACATATAAATTATATAATAGGTTAACTTAGATATATGATTAGAGTTCTTGTAATTAATATTTAAACACAAGATATTTATAACAATCCTTAACTTTTATTATAATATCTCAATTTTAATTTTTAAATTCATTTTTCTTTTTATATATAAAAACAATAGCTGGAAAGCTTTGTCTACACAAGAATTACATAGTTTATGTTATGTACATACAGTCATTTACAAAAAAATGGGGGTTATTTATAATAAACTAAGGTTATTGGGGTTGCAGAGTTTAAATTAGGGGTTTAGATTAATTTAAATTTTTATATTAAAATATTAGAATTGAATGTTTGATATATATTACCTTAATTTTAAATAGATCTAGCTATCTAAATCCTTTATAAGAATAATAACAAATAATATTTAAATGTAAGAAATTTCAATACACTTTAGAAATAATTTATTTTCAGCAAAATATATTCATACTATGTTTTTTATTTTAAATATTTTGAAAATTGCACACTTTATTCATTTATTTAGCTAGATGTAAATATTAGTGCATTAATGGAGTGTTTATTGTTAGTAAAAATTTTTTACATATTATGAAATTTACATCTAATAAAAGTAATAAAACAAAATATGGGTTAACCTTATAGTCTTTATAGTTTTAATTTTAGTTATAAAAATTTCTTAAAAAAATTATTTAAAAAATAAAAAAGATATATAATGATGTCGAATATAGAATATGGCTTTTCTCCTTTATGTACTATTTTTTAAATTTTATCACAAATGCTGAGAAAGCCTATCTACGGACTCTCTCCTCACATCCCAATCAAACATACATTGCTACTTCAAACCAGAGATCATATTGAACTTATATGTGAGCTTTCTTTGCTATAAATGAACATGATGTTTTGCAACTTTGATGCGTGTTTAAAATGTTCTTCTATATGTTTTCAAACTGATTCAACGGTTGGTATTTACACCGAAGCTTTGAAATATGTTTATCTTGATGATTGACTGTTTCATGTTTAGTGAAACCGATTTAAAATCGCAATATCCTTTTCAAAATCAGTATGTATATGACACTTTGAAGAAATGTGTCTTCAAACAAACTGCAAAAGATTTTTATTGCATTTTTCAATACTTTCACAATTAATTTATTGCTGTTTCATTACCAACAATCAAGGTTTTATCTACCAAGGATCTTCCCGTTTAAAACTATATGGGAAAGATACATTTCATCCATTTGCACTATGCCTCAACAATAAATTGTGATTCTTGTTTGAACATCTAGAATAGCAGACAGAATTGTAACCTTTGTGTTAAAATACTTTAAGGAAGGTGTCTATTTTTTATGGCCAAATGATTACTGTTATGCTAAAATAAATAAAAAATAAGTAAAATTAAAGTAATTGATAAACCGCACTAGAGTATAGACACGATCAATAAAAGAATGAATTAAAGCTATTATAAATTCATTAGGAAAAAGGTTTAGAATATGGCCTGAGACCACAAACCGTTGCCAAAAGAACAGGTCGACTCAATCTTTAAATTTTAATGAAATGACAAAACAAGAATTAATTGAATATATTGAAAATGAACGATATAAAAGTATTTAGAAAAATCGACAAAAGAAGAACATTTTGTGATTTTCATTGAAAAAAATATCAGATTAGTTATTTATGTTGATTATTAAATGTTTCAAAATCAGGATATTATAAGTGAATTAAGAATGGAATGAATGAATTTAATAAATGAGATACATTTTTAGCTAATATAATTAAAAATATTTTTTATGAATTTCAAGAAATTTATGGTTATAAAATGATAACTTTATGAATTAACAAAATCTTTATAATTTAAAATTAAAATTTGCTATTGTATATAGATATATGAAAAAAATATGAGCGGTGCCAAGGTTCGCATAAAAAATTTGATTATAGAACTAAATCAGGAAGTTTAAGATATGATAATTTATTAAAACGTGATTTTTCAACTACTAATTTAATCAAAATTAGGTAACTGATATAACTTATTTATTAACTAATGGTAAAACATATTATTTTATCAATTGTTAAAGATTTTCATAATAATGAAATATTATTATAAAATAAGTGCAAGTTTAGACATGACATTTGTTGTCCAAAACATTATCCAGTTTTGAGTTAATGCTCAAAAACCTACTTCATGAATTTACAATCAGATCAAGGATTTCACTTCATACAACTTTATAAAATTTTATGCATGAATTAAAAATAAAAATTTCAATGTTCAGAAGAGGTAATTCCGTGATAATGGTGCTACTTGAAACTTGATTTGGAACACGAAAACAGAATTTACATCAAATCTCCAAGAAAAATAGAACTATTGAATGAATACAAGACAACTTACCTAAATATATTTACTTTTATAATAATTATCGACCTCAAATAAAATTAAAAGGAATGAGTCCAATCGAATATCGATTAGCTCATTCCAAACCAACAAATAATTACTTCATACCTATAAATTTAACACTTACAAACGCTATTTTATAAAATTTAATAAAAGGTTACTTTTATTGTCCACTTTTCTTGACAAGTTCAGTTTATAATACAAGTTCTGATTTTATGACCCATTCTTTTCACAGCTGTGTTACCCTAATTCCTTTGCAACATCAGTTGATGGAATCTGCTTGTGTCTTTCTTTCTTCTTTTTTTCATTCATCTAAAGATGAGATAAAACCAAGATTTCAAAGGTATTTGTGACTTGTAAAATGGTGCCATGAAGAATACTAAATGTTTGATGACATTTCAAACATCTTATTCTTCTTAAATCAGATATTTCAAATTTGTCTAATAACACCTGATACATTTATTTTCCTTCAAACTTACTATATATTTCAAACAATCTTGTTCTGTTTGAAAAGTATTGTTGAACTCATTCAATTTCATTGTTTCCTCCACAAGTACATGTGGGGAGAAGTCCGTTTAATATTTTAAAATTGAGAAAACATTCAAATTGGAAGTAAGGAGTAGGGAATTAAAAAGAAACCATGAAAACAGAAACTAATGGCTCAACAGATTTAAGCAAAGTTGCTAAATGGGAAATTAATGATGTGAATGAAACTAGAAAAGATGAAAAAGAGAAAAGAAGAAGAAAAAAAAACAACAAAAACAAAACAAAGGGGATCTAGTTTGAAAAATAAATTTTGTTTTAAAAAATTATATAAAATATAAGAACCTGTTTGGAATCTTTTATAAAATAACGTAAAATGACTATATATTTTAAGATAAGGGGTATATATGCATAAAAATTATCCAAGTCATGTTACTAAAGAACAATTTGAGAACATAAGATCAATTTTAGAAAATAGCAAAAAGAAAACAAAACCAAGAAATTTAGATTTATATGAAGTATTTTGTGCAGTTTTATATGTATTAAAAAGTGGATGTCAATGAAGAATGTTACCAAAAAATTTTCCAAAATGACAAACTGTATATTATTATTTTCAAATTTGAAGTAAAAATAGTGATAAAGAACCTAGCACTTGACAAGTAATTTTAAAAAAAATTAGTTAGAAAAGTTCGTATCAATAATGGTAGAAAAGAACAAACTAGTTTTTGTATAATTGATTCACAAAGTGTTAAGAACACAGATACTGCTAAAAATAAAGGTTATGACGTTGGAAAAATTTCAGGAATAAAGGCCATATTGCTGTTGATTCTCACACTACTATGTGACTTGTATAATCCACAGCAGAAAAAACAGACTGTAACAGTGCTATAATAATGATTGAAAAATGAAAAGAGTGTAATCTTATCTTAAAGTTCAAAAATACTAGTGATGCTAAGACAGGAAAATTATTTAAATCGGGTGAAACAACTATAAATGCAATGTTGAAGCTATCAAACGTAATGAATTACATTCTTTTGTATTATTGCCAAAAAGATGAGTTGTAGAACGAAGTTTTGCATGATTAGAAAAATGCAGAAGATTATGAAAAAATTGTGAAAGAAAATTAAATACTAGCTTACAAATGGTTGTTCTTTCCTTTATTTCAATTTTATTAAAAAGATCCTAAACAGGTTCTAACAAGATATTTGGTCTGTATATGAGTTTTTATTTAAACCTATTACTTTATTATTTTAAAGTAAATGGGTTTTTTATTTTTTAATCAAATAAGGAGAAAAAAATGAAACCGATATTATCAAAAGCCATAAGTAATATTGTAAAACAAGGTGCATGAATTACTAGAGATGAACCTTTACATCAAAATAAAGAGAAAATACAGAGAGAATTAATAACATATAAACTAAAATCAGAAAATGATTTTGTATATAAAACAGAAATTAATAAGGATATTATAATTTATGAGTATTTTTTTGAGAAAATAAAAGATAAAGATAATGGTTCTTGCATTGTGACGAGAATTTATTTTAGTAATGATGAGATATGAGAAAAGATAGTATATATTAATAATAAAGAAACTGATGTTGAACAAAAAATAATAGAACAATATAGAGTTTATTTTTGTAAAAAAGAACTTTTAGAAGAAAGTCAATTCATAAAAAATGAAAATGATAAGCAAGTAGTTATTAGAAAAAAATCTATTTTAGATTTTAAAAATAAAGAAAATATTAATGGTGTCAATAATAATGATGAAAAGATTAAAGAAAGTAAAAATACTTTAGGTAAACGATTAGGTAGGTGAGTTGGAAAATTTTTTATTTTTGCCTTTGAAACTTATATTTTTGGTGTTGTTTCAGGAATTATTTCTGTTCTTGCACTTAAAATTTCTTTTGTAATGGCGCTTTGCTGATGAACTCCTGCGGCTTTAGGAATAGCAACACTTACACTGCTTTGCCTATAGGTTGATGTGTAGTTTTAGCAATTGTAGCAGTATTAGGTGTTCAGATACTAAAAGAATATGGAATTAAACCTTTATTAAAAAAAATGTGAAACTTGGTAGAATCAAAAAAAGCAAAAAAAACTAGAAATGGAGGACTTAAAAGAAATAGATTTTCATAATATCAATTCTAGAGTTTTAAAAAACTATTTAAGTTCTCAAAAAAACATACCTTTTGATGAAATTAGACCAAGTTTTGAACAAAATATTAATATAATTAAAAATAGAAAATTGTCTCATCAAACTCAAGAAAAATTTGATGCAAAGAGTATTAATAATATTCCAATTTCAGCTAATACTTGAAATAAAGTAAGGCTTTTCTCCCTTTATGTACTATTTTTAAATTTTATCACATAAATGCTGAGAAAAGCCTATCTACGGACTTCTCCCCACATTTTTAAATCAAACATAGCATTACAATTTCAAAACTAGGTATCTTATTGAATTTATATGCAGCTTCTTTTGCATATAAATGAACATGATGTTTTGCAACTTTGATATGTGTTTTAAATGTTCTTCTTATATGTTTTCAAACTGATTCAATTTGGTTGGTATTTACACCAGTTTTTGAAACATAGCTATCTTGATGATTGACTGTTTCATGCTTAGTGAAAACCGATTTAAAATCGCAATATCCTTTTCAAAAATCAGTATGTACATGACACTTTGAAGAAATGTGGTTTCTTGCAAACTGCAAAAGATTTTTACTTTTTGCATTTTTCAATACTTTCACAATTAATTTATTGGTTGTTTTTTCATAAATACCAACAATCAAGGTTTTATTCACCAAGGATCTTCCTTGTTTTTTAAAACCCATATGTGAAAGATACATTTCATCCATTTGCACTATGCCCTCAACAATAAATTGTGATTCTTGTTTGGCAATACAAGTTCTGATTTTATGACCCATTCTTCAAGCAGTTTTCAAAGTTACCCCCAATTCTTTTGCAACATCAGTTGATGGAATTCCATGTTTGGTGTTTATTCATCTAAAGATGAGATAAAACCAAGATTTCAAAGGTATTTGTGACTTGTAAAAAATGGTGCCATGAAGAATACTAAATGTTTGATGACATTTCAAACATCTTATTCTTCTTAAATCAGAAGTATTCAAATTTGTTCAATAACACCTGATACATTTATTTTCCTTCAAACTTACTATATATTTCAAACAATCTTGTTCTGTTTGAAAAGTATTGTTGAACTCATTCAATTTCATTGTTTCCTCCACAAGTACATGTGGGGAGAAGTCCGTAAAGTAAAATGTTTATTTCAACATAATTAATAAGTTAACAATTTTGTTGATAATAATAAAATTTTAATCTATAAAATTAATACTATTTTCTCTTTTCTCTTATTTTATGGCTAATATTCATGTTATTATTACTAAGTAATTAAAAAAATATTAATGAGGTATAAGATGAGTATTGTCACAATTGAGAATTTAACACATGCTAATGGTGGAAAAGTTTTGTATAAAAACGCCACTTTACAAATTAATAAAGGTGAACATGTGGCATTAATTGGTATGAATGGTGTTGGTAAAACAACATTATTAAATATTATTAATGGAACAGTATCTGCAGATCATATTAATTTAAATATTCATCCTAAAATTAAAATTGGCTATTTGGATCAACATCAAGAGGTTAATTTAGAATTAACAGTTTTACAATATTTGCGTGAAAGTTATCAAAAACTTTTTGAACGTGAACAACAAATGGAAAACTTATATGCAGAAATGGCTAATAATTATAGTGAAGAGTTATTAACGAAAGCAATGAAAATTCAAGATGAATTGACACACCAAGGATTTGATACTATTAGTAAAAAAATTGGTCGTTTAGTTGATGGATTGGGTATTAATTTACAGCTTTTAGAACAAACTTTAGGTAGTTTAAGTGGTGGTCAAAGAGCAAAAGTGTTATTAGCAAAATTATTATTAAATGAAGATGATTTTTTATTACTTGATGAACCAACTAATTTTTTGGATATTGAACAAATTAATTGATTAGATAAGTTTTTACAAAATTACCCTAGTGCATTTTTATTGGTGTCACATGATCGTAATTTTATTAATACAACATGTAATATTATTTTCGATATTGATAATTATATGATTACTCGTTATGTTGGTAATTTTGAAAGTTTTTTAGAACAAAAAAGTTTACATCATCGTCAATATGAATCAGCATATTCAAATCAAAAGAAATTAATTGAAAAATTAGAAACTTATATTAGTAAAAATGCAGCACGTGCTTCAACTGCTAAAAGTGCTGAATCAAGAAGAAAACAATTATCTAAAATTAATGTTTTAGAAAAACAGCAAATCCAGTCTCCTCCAAAGTTTTATTTTAAGTATTATAAAACAACGAGTTCAATTGCTGTGCAAGCTAAAAACCTTGAAATAGGTTATCATAAACCATTAATTAAGCCACTTACTTTTGTTATTAAGACTGGTAGTAAGTGAGTTGTTAAAGGGTATAATGGAATTGGTAAAACTACTTTCTTGCAAACATTAGCCGGTAATATTCCAGCACTTGCTGGAAATATTAATTTAGATGATCGAATGCAAGTAGCATATTTTCATCAGACTGAAGTAATGACTAGTACTACTCCATTTAATTATTTAAAAGAGTTAGATATTAAATTAAATGATGTTGAGATTAGAAGAATTTTAGCAAGTTTTGGCTTGCGTAGTAATTTAGTAATGAAACCAATGAACTTACTTTCTGGTGGTGAACAAACTAAGGTTAGATTAGCAGCATTGGCATTAAAACCTTACAACTTATTAATTTTAGATGAACCAACTAATCATATTGATGTTTTAGCTAAAGAGTCTTTATTAAAAGCATTGCAAGAATTTGAAGGCACTGTATTATTGACAACTCATGATACTAATTTTAATAATAGTTGAGTTGATGGTGTTTTAGATTTTGAAAAATTAACAAATTAGTGAAATTAAAATAGTTATTTTTAATATTTAATTTATACATTTAAACAAATAAAAAAACTTATAACTAAATCTTAGTTATAAGTTTTTTTATTTGTTTAAATTATCCTTTACGATTACGGTCGTCACGGTCTCGTCTGCTAAATCCACCACTGTTTCCTCAACTAGAATCACCACGGTCAGAACGTGGTCTAAAGTTTCCACGATCAGAAGAATTTCTATCCCCTTGTGTTCTTGCTCCACGTTCAGCAAAACGTTTTTCACGTTCTTCTGTGATTTTTACAAGTGTTGTTAAACTTGCATTAATAGTAATTACTGTTTCTTTTAAAACTTTAATTTCTTCTAATAATGCTTCGATTGTTTGATTGTTTTCCATTAACAATGCCTCTTCTTTCTGGCGCCTAATTGATAAATCTGATAATAATATCTGATATAATGAGATTAATAAGCACTTAATTAAGTATAGCATTAAAATTAAAATTGTATAGTATATAGTCATATATTTTATAGTTAAAAATAATTATTATTATGATAACTATAATTTTTTATTAAATATCTAGTAAATAATATTATTAAAATTAGTTTTTTATTTTACTAAAGTAATACTTTTAAATTTAAAAGTACGTATACCTTGAAAATCAATTAAATTTTCAATATCAATAGCAGTGATAATAAAATGATATGTAGTGTTTTTAATTTTATATGTAAAATCATATTTTAAATTAATTGTTTCAATATTATTGATGGTAGTTTTAGTCATAGTAATATTAGAAGTATTACCTATTTTTTTATTAATGTCGGTTGTGTTATCAGCATCAAAATAAACTTCATAGTTATCTTTAATTCATTGATTATTATTAGTAGTAATAATATTTTTAATTCCTAATTTATGACTTTCATCAGTAGTACCAAGTAATAAATTTAAGATATTATTTAGTTGACTGTGTGGTTCAAGCATAGTTTTTTGTAAAATATCCAGTATTGAACCTTGAGTAAAAGTTGGATATTCTGGATCATCTTTATTAATGTGTCCACCTAATGATTTATATAATTCTTCGACATCGGTTGCTGTTACATCACTTTTATTAATTATGTTTTTTAGAGTAACAATAGTATCATTTTTAAAAATTATTAAGAGACCAGTAGTATTATTAAATAAAAAATTCTCTAAATCTTGTAAATCAATATTAATACCTTCATTACCTGGATATTGTTCTGAAATTTTGGTAATTAGATCAGTAATACTAGTAATAATGTTTTTAACACTATCTGTATTAATTGCTTTGATAATGGTATCAATTAATGGACTAGGATCATATGCACTATCACCAATAAGCCCGCCTAAGGTTAAATTTGCTGATATAGGTAAAGGACCAATTTTAACTTTTAAATTAAGTTTAACATCATAAAGAAATGTATCGAAACCACGAGTTTCTGCTGTAGTTTTACCAAATACGGTTAGAAGTATTTGTTTTAATTTTTCTGGTTGGCTAATTAAAGATTTTATAGTATTGATAATATCAAGTAAATTATAGCTACCAGCACTTGGCTTTGATGGATAACCATTACCAATTGTTAAATTTTTAACACCTTCAGTAATATCGGGCATATCTAATATTCATTTTTTAATAACCGGAATAATTGCTTCAATAATTGTTAAGATATAAAGTGGGTTAGTTAAAAGATAGGGAAAGTATTTTTCAATATCAGCAAAAAATCCTTTATCATCAAATTGAACATCCGGTGGATTTATACCATTAACAGTTATATATTCTGAAAGAATATTACCTAAATACCTTGGAGTTTTACCATCTTTACCAAAAATTTTATTGTCTTCACTCATTTTTCAAAACAAGTAATTAATTAAAGTGCCACCATGATATAAATCATAATCTTGTTTTGATTTTCAATTTTCAACTTTATGACCAGGAAATTGACCAAAACTTGGACTTATTTTTCATTCTCCATCATCATTTCAAGCGCTATAAGGTTGACCACTATCATCTTTTCAATTATTCATAAACTTAGTTAATGTTTCTTCATCAGTGGGTGTCGAAGTTTGTTGATCAGATCAACTGCCATTGACTAAATTACCAAATATTCTAGTTAGCGGATTTAAAAAATTAGAACCATAGTTATTAATTAAATTGGCAACTAATTGTAATCCAGCTGGTAAAGTGCTTAAGTCACCTTGTAATGATTTTAAAAAACTAGAAATGGGGTCCATACCAGCACCTACAACTATATTTTCTAATTGTGGGTTAGCCATAATTGATATAGTTCTAATATAATCAAGTGATGAAAAAATATCATTAACTTGTTTTTTACTATTGATGGTTTTAGTTAATTCACCTGTTCCAGAAGCTTTAAAAAAAATATCAGGATCAAAATTATTTACATCAATTTTTCCATTTTCCCCTCAACGTGTTTGTAAATCACCTCAATTATCTAAACTAGTATTTTTAGTTAAATTATTAATACTATTATTTTTAATTTTTCCCATAATATCATCATTAGTACTACTAGTATCAGCACCTAACTCTTTTGACATAACCATACTTTTAATTAAAGCAGAAGTTTGGTCAGCAAAACTTTTAGCGATACTATTAGTTACACGGTTAACATAAAAATTAAAGGTACAAGCTGATAGAGGTAAAATAGTGGCACTTGCTATTAAGATAATTCCTAACTTGGTAAATACTTTTTTCATAGCAGTTCTCCTTAAATAAAGTGTTATTTTTGTCAATTTTATTTTACTAAAATTTAATACATTTAACTCTGAAAATAATTAAATTCATTTCTTACAAATTGTATCATTAGTTATTTTAATTTTAAAATTTATTTAAATAAACAATTTAAATATGGTAATATATCAAACAGAGAAAAATTAAACATTATAAAAACTATCTATTATTTATTTTAAAATTATCCTATATATTAATTTTGTATAAGTGTGATATTATTAATCCATATGTGAACTTAATAATTAAAATTAAATGCAAAATTTTAATTTCAGGAATTAGGGAGAACTGTAATGGCAAGGTTAAATAAACGCGAAAAAGCGAATGATAAAAAAATGGTGTCTACTAATAAGAAAGCAAAAAAAAGTTTATTTAAGAATGCGTTACTATTAAAGCAGACTTTAGTTGCTACATGAAAAAGTAAATTACAATTAGTTATTTTATTATTACTTACTGCTTTTGCAACTTCGTTGGTTACTGGAAGTTGAATTTCGTACGTTAGAATGATTGAAGGAAGCAATCAATTAGGATTAAATGATCTTAAGTTTGATACTGTTTTATCTTATTCACCAGTGTCGCAAGGTATTAAACAAATTGCTAATCAAGCTTTTAGTTTAAAGTTAGGTCGATTTTATGTTCAAAATGGAACTGATAGTAAAAGTACTAAAGCGCTTTATTTTGATGATACAAAAATAGGCACAGATCAAGAAATCCTACCAATCACTAAAGATAACTTAACTATTGATTATACTCGTGATAATACAGGTAATATTACTGGGTTTAATGATATAAGATGAACAACCCCAGATAATCCTTTAATTTTTAATTTGAATAATAATAATGTTAAAGCAAGCATCTATGGTCAATTATTATTAAAGTCAAAAAATGCTGCTAATGAGAATTTAAAAAACCATTTTAAAACAGCAGCAGATGATTTATATCGTGATGTTTTTTTAAAAAAAACAGCACCCAATATTCTTCAATCTATTAATACTTTTATTAAGGAATGGATTACAAAACATTCAACAGAACCGATATTAAAGGAGACTGATAATGATAAAGTTACCACTTGAATTTTAGAAAATAAAATAAATTTTAGATCTTCTTCTAATGATGCTACTATTCCTGATAGTGTTAATTTACAAGATCAAACAGAAAGAAATGAACTTTTTATTAAAGTAGTTAAGGAAACTGAAATTGATCCAAGATTAGATAATGAGTATGGTATGAATGGTCAATGAATGAGAATTTATCGTAATTTTTCTGCAACAGAATCAGATAGTAACATTTATACTAATTTTACTAATACTTCTATTGGTTATCATTCACCTTTTAACTATAATATGATTAGTGATGGCACTGAAAGAGACGCTTTTTCTTCATATTTAATTCGTGCGGTTGCAGCATTACAAATGCGTGATTTATATGTTCGTAATCAATTTACTGCCAGTGCTGGAGTAATTAATAATACTCAAATTAATACTAAAATTATTGATATTGGTTTACCTAATGCTTTAAATCATACTAATCTAAAAGTATTTGAAGGTGTTGCACCAACAAGTAAAAATGAAATAGTTATTACGCCACAATATGCAAGAAAAAATAAAAGTAATAAAGCGTATAAACCAGGCGATCATATTAATATTAATGGTACTGACTTTATTGTTAGTGGTATTGGTGGTGATGCTTATGATATTTATCCAACGATTAGTGACTTAGATCCAATTCCCAATACAAGAACTGAATTTATTGCTTATGTTACACCTTCAGCATGAAATGATGGAAATTGATATAAGACAGCAGATAAAACTGATAATACTTTAATGTATTTTACAAAATGAAATAATGTTCCTAAAAATAGTATTCATGAATTTGATGTTGATTTATTTAATGATTTTTTTCAAAAAACAATATTTAGTGATAATGGTGTTAGTGATTTAAATCAATATGATTATAATAAGTATTTAGTTGAGAAATATGGTAATACAGTTCCAACACCACAATCTTCTTCTACATACCTTATTAATCCAAATCCTGTAGTTACAAGTAGTAATAGTCAGTTTTCTCTTTATAATAGTAAAGAAAAGATATTTAATTCAGCAATAATTGGATTTTTATTTGCAGCAATAGCAGGAGTATTATTTTTACTAACGGTTGTTATTTTTATTACTACTTTAATTGTTAAAAAAGCAATCCAACATGGACAAGTTTCAATGGGTATTTTAAAATCAATAGGTTATAAAACATGACAAATTACGATTTCTTATTTGGCATATCCATTATTAACACTATTAATTGCAATTCCAATTGGCTGAATTGTTGGTCTTGTAATTCAGGTATATTTAACTGAGATTTTTAATACTTTATTTGTTTTACCATATAATGTTTTTAACTTTGATGTTGTTCCATTATTTATTTCAATTGTTTTAATTATTGGTTTTATTACAATTGTTACTTTATTAACTGCCTTTCGTCTTTTAAAACGTGATCCTTTATTTTTAATTAAAAAAGATAGTGATTTAGCTTTAGGTGTTCCTAAAAGTAGAGCTAGCAAGTTTTTACAAAATAATTTTCGTCTTCGTTTTTTATTATCGTTATCAAAAACTAGTTGAAAAAAAATTTTAGTTACTTCGGGAGTTATTACTTTAGCTTCACTTTCAATTGTAGCAACAACACTAGTTCCTGCCACTATTAATAGTTTAAAAGTTAATTATTTCAAAACTCAAAAATATAAAAATTATTATGAGTATCAAACACCAATGCCGAATATGCCAATGAGTAAATATGGATTATATTCATGAGATTTTTTTAATCGACCAAGCGGTGAGAAATATTATCCAACTTATGGTGCTATGCCTTGACCTGAAGATAAAATTGTTTATGATGAGAAAAAGGCACGTGTTGGATGATATAATCCATTATTGTTTAAAAAAGAAAAATTAACTAATAATTTTGCTGATATTTTTACTTTTGATTCATCTTTTCCTGAATCTGAAAGAGCAGAGTTTATAAAAAAAATGTCCTCTTATTATCAAGAACAATCAACAGGGACATTAGATCTTAATGATTTAGTTTGAACATATAGTTGATTAGGTGGCAAAGCCTTTAGTAATCAGTTAATAACTGATTTAAGTAAAGAAGATAATACACCATCAAAAATATTTTCATATAATATTGTTAATTTTGCAAGTGGCCAATTACCTAATATTTTGCAAGTTCACAATCCTGGAGTGCCACCTGGTCCAGAGGCAATTAAAGAAATTTTAAAGCAAGTATTACCAGGCTTTGTTCGTCAGAGTATTGATAGTTTGCCAAGACCTAATATTAAAGAAGAACCTTATGATTATTTTAGTATTGGTCATAATACTATTGCTTTTAATCCAAAAACTACTAATAATGGTGATATTAATGGACCAGATGAAGAATTAGTAACACAGTTTAAAGTTGGTGTTGATGAAAGTACAAAAATTGCTAAAAAAGAACTAATGGATGTTATTGGTATTAATCCCAATACTGCGATGTTGGTATTAAAAAATGATGAAGTTAAAGCTTTAAAATATAATGCTAATGCTAATGCTATTCCAATGGTTATCAATCGTGCTTTTCAATCTAAATTTGGATTAGATGTTGGTTCACAATTTAGTGGTGTACCACAAGTTAATACTCTATGTTATAAAAATATTGATGGTAAAAGTATTCCTTTACCAAAAGAAAATTGATATTACGGTGAAACACCACCAACAGATTTTTATACTACAAATGGTGGCATTTGATCAAAAAGTGGAACAAAATGAAATTATCGTGGTGATCAAAAAATAAAATTATCTGATAATAGTAAAGAATATAGTGATATCCACGGCACTAGGTATAATGGTATGTATGATGAAAAAGGACAACCAATTATAAATAATGAACCTAGTACTTGAAATAATGTTAATGATATTTGATTAAAATTGCCTTCTGATATTAGTGATAGTGCTAAAAGTGGTAAAATTCCAACAGCTGATAATGCTAAAACAATTGATTTTGATTTATCACGTATTTGCGATTCAACAGGTGAATGAATTAGAGTTTTTTCATATGATTTGGTAAAGCCATATAATGGATTTGATCCTAAAGATCCATTAAGTATTTTATTAAACCGCCCAGCAGAATGATTTATGGGAATGGTTAATAATAATATTTTAACTAAAGAAAATAATATTAATGCTGATAGTTTACAAGCAGATATTAAAAATAACATGCCAACATGATGAAAAAATATTACGGGTAATGATAATCCACTTCATACATATCAAGTTGTGGGAATTCAAGATTCTTATGATACTCCTAAAGCCTATGTTGATCAAAAATGAGCTAATGAAATTATGGGTTATAGTTATATTGATGATAATCCTTATTATTCAGGAACGGATGTATTTCAATGATTTAATGGTAAGTTAAGTGCTAATGCTAATGTTTTTGATTTAATTGGAAGAATGAGTTTTAAATCAAATTTAGATGATTATACTATTTATGCAACCACTAGTTTAAGTGGTAATCAAAATATACCAATGGTCAAAAAAAATTATTTATTATCAAGACAACAAGCAATGCTTACTAAAATGTCAGATATTGCTTTCAGTGCTAGTGCTTTATTTATTGTGACAACGATTATTTGTTCAATATTAATTGTTATTATGATTACTGATTTATTTACCGATCAATTTCGTCGTTTTATGGCTCATATGAAAGCAGAAGGATATACTAATTGAGAAATTAATTTTTTTACTTTAGGTATTTTTACACCTTGAGCATTACTTGGTTATATTGTAGGATTTGCCCTAGGTTTCCTTGCTATTTATGGTTTAATTTCTATTCTTACTAGTTTTGTTGGTGTGGCTTTACCATTTACAATAACATGATGAATATTACCAGTAAGTTTTACCATAATTGGTGGTATATATATATCAACATTTATTATCAATAATCATGAATTAAATAAAATGAATTTAATTGAATTATTAAAATCTGATCAATAAAATAAAGTTCACTAAAGAATGTTTGGTAAATTTAAATATTTAAATTTACCAAATTAATAGTCAAATATGTATACTTTATTTGAAAACTAAATATAGTTTTTAACTCATTACTTTATTTTAAAGTAAATGGGTTTTTATTTTGAAAGGAGAAAAAAAGAAATTTGAAAGATGAATCATTAATTTCTAATTATTATGATATATTAAATGTATTACCAACAGCATCAGTAGCAGAAATTAAAAAAAAATTCAAACAGACTGCTCTAAAAACTCACCCAGATAAAAATAATAATCCTCAATCAAAACTTAAAATGCAAGAATTGAATGAAGCAAAAAGAATATTAACGGATGAAAACTTAAGAAAAGTTTTTGATCAAAAACTTTTTATTTACTTTTTACAAAATGGTAATAATAAGGTAGTTATTTATTTTCTTACTAATAAAATAAATAATTTAAATATAAATGAAAAAGATAATTCTGGTAATACTCCTTTACATTATGCATGTTTTCATAATTTTTTAGAAACTGCAGATCTATTAATTAAATATGGTGCTAATATAAATGCCAAAAATAATAGCGATAATACTCCTTTACATTATGCTATAATGGGTAATGCTGATTTAAAATTTATTAATTTATTAATTAATAAAGGTGCTAATTTTATTGAGAAAGATAAAATGGGTAATGATAGTTTATCTTTTGCCAAAGATTTTTCAAAAGATAAGAAAGTTTCTAAATTTTTTTTAAAAAAAATGCAAAAATTAAGAATAAAACAAAATCAACAAATCTTATTAAATATAACTAAAAGAATTACTAATATTGAAAGAGAAATTATCAATATTGAAAGAGATATTGCACATTTTGAACAGAAAAAAACAAATTCAGTATTAAATTATATTATTATTATTTTTACTTTTGGTTGTGTTAATAAGAACAAAGATATAAATAAGGATATTTTAATTAAGACTGATCAACTTAAAAATTTATTATTAGAAAAAGAAATTGCTAATAATGAGAAACATGTATTTGAAGAAAAAATAAAGCGATTAAGTTTTAATAAAACTAAAAAAATAAATGCAATGGATTTACAAAATCAACCTTCAACAAGTGGATATAACCCATCAAATTCATCATGTATTTAATAAAACAAGTTAAAAGATTGCTTTTGCAATCTTTTATTTTTAGTTAAAATCAAGAAAAAATGATTGATATTTTTTGGATTTATTATTAAATTAAAATATAATAAATTACTTATTAAATAAAACTTTTAAATCGTACTATTAATATTTTAATAAAATTAAAGTATTAATGTCATAAATAACTAGTTATTTATTGGTATAATAAACAATGTAGGTGAAAATATGGCATTTTTTAAAAATTTAAAGACAAAATTATTTGGTCAAAAGACAACTAAATATGATCAGGGCCTTAAAAAGTCAAGAACATTATTTGCATCTAAAATTAAAGCATTAGCAGCGCGTTATCATCAACTTGATGAACAATATTTTGAAGAATTAACTGAAGTATTAATTTTAGCAGATGTTGGATACAAAATGGCAGAAACTATTACTGATGAAATTCGTCATGAAGCTAAAATTCAAAAATTAACAAAACCAAAAGATATTAATGATATTATTATTGATAAAATGTTTGTTATTTATACTGATGGTCAGTTGGTTTCTACAAGATTAAATTTTAGTAGTAATAATATTTCGTTATTTTTAGTTGTTGGTGTTAATGGTAATGGTAAGACAACATCAGCAGCTAAATTAGCAGCTAAATTAAAAACACAAGGTAAAAAACCAATTCTAGTTGCTGCTGATACTTTTCGTGCTGGTGCAGTTGAACAATTGCAAATTTGAGCAGAAAGAATTGGTATTCCTTGTTATTTAGGAACACCAAAGCAAGATCCAGCTAGTGTTGTTTATGCTGGAATTGAAGCAGCTAAATCTGAAGGTTGTGATGTTATTATTGTTGATACAGCAGGGAGATTAGAAAATAAAGTTAATTTGATGCAGGAGTTAAAAAAGATTAATAAAATTATTACTCAGAAATTAGGACATGAAGCTAATGAAACATTGTTAGTAATTGATGGTACAACTGGACAAAATGGTATTAATCAAGCGCAAGAATTTATGAAAATTGTTTCTTTGACTGGCATTATTTTAACAAAAATGGATGGCACTGCTAAAGGTGGCATTATTCTTGCTATTAAGGAAGAATTAGATATTCCTGTTAAATTAATGGGTTTTGGTGAAGGTATTAATGACTTGGAAGAGTTTGATTTAGATAAGTATATTTTTAGTTTAACAAGTGATTTGTTTGTGGAGTATGAAAATGAATAGTTTAGAAAAACAAGTTTTATATTATAGTTTATTTGCTTTTTATAATACATTATTAACAGCAAAACAAAAACAATATTTTACAAATTACTTTATTGAGAATTTATCTTTACAAGAAATCGCTGATTTACAAAAAGTATCACGAACGGCTGTTCATGATAGTCTACAAAAAGTTATTATTTTATTAAATAAATATGAAAGTAAGTTGCATCTTTATGAAAAATATAAAAAACGACAAGTAATATATGAAAAATATACGGAAAAGTATAATTTTATTAAAGTTTTACAAGAAATTGATAAAATAGAATAAAGCAGGTGGAAATTAATGAAAATTTTAATAATTGGTGATATTTACAGTATTGTTGGTAGACAAATGGTTAAATATTGAATTCCTAAAATAAAAAAGGAATATGAAAATCAATTTAAGATTGATTTAGTAGTTGCGAATGGTGAAAATACTACTCATGGTAAATCATTATGTAAAAAACACTATGATGAATTAAAAAATGCTGGTATTGATATTATTACTACCGGTAATCATATTTTTGGTCATCCTGATGTTGCTAAGTATATTAATACAACTCCCGATTTATTGCGTCCTTTAAATTATAATCCTTATCATCCAGGTAATGGTACAATTTTAGTTAAAGTTGGTAATAAAAAAGTACGTGTAACAAACTTAATTGGTCGTACTTTCATGGATAAATCTGATAATCCTTATTTTGCTCTTGAACAACTTATTACGATTGATAAACAAAATAGTGAAGAAAAAAGTGACATTCATATTATTGATTTTCATGCTGAAGCAACAGCGGAAAAGTTATCTTTTGCTTGAAATTTTGATGGTCAAGTTACTTGTGTGGTAGGGACTCATACTCATGTTCAAACAGCAGATAATCGTTTATTACCAAAAGGTACTGCTTTTATTAGCGATGTTGGAATGACAGGTCCGTTTTATTCTATTATTGGTGCTAAAGCTGAAGAAGTTATTATTCGTGATAAAAAAAGTATGCCGGCAAAATTTAGTCCAGCTGATGGTGAAGGTCAATTTTCAGCTGTTTTATTAACTATTAATGATGAGACAAATAAAGCACAAAAAATTGAACGTATTTTTATTCATCCACAAGCACCTAATTTTAAAATTTACGAATAATTACAAATATAGGAAGGGACTAACTTTAACATGATATGAAACAATGCTAATTTTTTTACTGATAAAAATGGTTTATATTCGATTTTAATTGGGATTAGTATATTAATTATTTTAATAATTTTAAGAATTTTATTAATGGCAAAAATTAAAGATAATGTTCATGTACAACAAGCTGCTGAAATACGAGAAAAGGTAATTATTTTACGTGATGGTTATGAAGTAAAATTATTTAAGCAAATGGTTGATAAAAGTACAGTCATTATTATTGGTGCTCATGGCTTGCAAGGTCAAAAAGATGATTTTAAATTATTAAGTTCTTTTTGTAAAAAATCACAACTATCTTTAATTACTTATGATCGAAGAGGTAATGGTAAAAATGGACAAGATTGAAAATTTAAATCATTAGGTACTGATATTAATGATTTAAAAGATATAATAAGTGCAGTAAAATCTAAATATCCTAATCAAAAAATTATTGTTTTTGGTGAATCATTAGGCGCAGCTATTGCCAGTCATGCTGTTAAAAATAATTCACAAGTATCAGCATTAATTACTAGTAATTTAGTAACTAAAAAAAATCTTTATCAATTTTCATTAAGTTTTATTATTTGTTTTTGTTTTGCTTTTATTTTTAATTCTAATATTCAAATGCCAATCTATGTTGAAAATCAAGATATTTCTAGTAATAATGCTCATATTACTAATATAAATCAAAGATATAGTAATCGTCAAAATTGATCATTACGTTTTTTACTACAATTTAAAAAAATTAATAAAAAAAGTATAATGGAAATTAGTAATTCAAAACTTCCAACGTTAATCTTGCAAAGTGCTGATGATGTATTTAGTGATTTTCATCAACTTAAAATTAATAAAAAATATTGGAAGAAACATCATAGTTATGTTTTTATTTTTGATGGTAAACATGCTTTAATTAATGAACCTAATATTAAAGATATATTTGATAATGAAATTATGCCATGAATTACAAAAAAAATTTTACTTGAGAAAGGTTAAAAAATATGAAATTAATACCTAATATTACCCATCCTCTTTTTACTAGTGAGTCTGTTGCTCCTGGTCATCCTGATAAGATTTGCGATCAAATTGCTGATGCAATTTTAGATGCTTTTTTAAAACAAGATCCACATGCCAAAGTAGCATGTGAGGTTTTTATTACTACAAATTTTGTTTTAATTGGTGGTGAAGTTCATAGTCATGCTCAAGTTGATTATCAAGCAATTGCGCGAAAAGTTATTACTGAAATTGGTTATATAAATGATGAAATTGGATTTAATGGTTTTACTTGTGAAATTAAAGTGTTAATTCATGAACAATCACCTGATATTTTACAAGGTGTTGAATTAAAAAATCATCAAATTGGTGCTGGTGATCAAGGAATAATGTTTGGTTATGCATGTCAACAAACATCAGAATATATGCCATTAGCAATTGTTTTAGCACATGAATTAATTAAACGAGCTACAAAATTACGAAAGGAAAAAAAATTTAAGTATGCACTTCTTGATATGAAAGCGCAAGTTACTATTGATCAAGAAGACCCTAAAAATTTAAAAATACATACTATTTTAATGAGCATTCAACATCAAGCAAATTATGATGAAAAACAATTTAAAACATTTATTCATAAAGAAATTATGCAATATATTGCTAATAAATATCATTTAAATATTGATTTTAAATATTTAATTAATCCAACTGGTAAATTTGTAATTGGTGGACCTGCTGGTGATACTGGTTTAACAGGAAGAAAATTAATGGTTGATACTTATGGTGGAGCTGCTTGTCATGGTGGGGGAGCTTTTTCAGGAAAAGATCCCACTAAAGTTGATAGAACGGGTGCTTATTATGCTAGGTATATTGCTAAAAATATTGTTGCTGCTAACTTAGCAAAGATTTGTGAAGTACAATTAGCTTATGCAATTGGAACTCCTGAACCAATTGCAATATTTGTTAATACTCATCAAACTATTATTTCCGGTTTAACAGAGGCAAAATTAACAGAAATAATTTATCAAGTCTTTGATTGTTCTGCTAGTGCTATGATTGATAAATTAGAGTTATTTAAACAAAATTATCAACAATTATCAACTTATGGTCATTTTGGTAGAAATGATTTACAATTACCTTGAGAGAAATTAGATAAAGTTAGTTTATTGAAAACTTATTTATCAAAAAAATAAGATGGGGAGAGATATTTTATGTTTTTAGAAGTAATAGCTACATCTTTAAAAGATATAGAAAAAATTAATAATTCTTTAGCTAATCAAGTTGAGCTTTGTACTGCTATGGAATTTGGTGGTTATACTCCAAATTATGAATTGATTGCTGAAGCATGTAAAATTTCATTGAAACCAGTAATGGTTATGGTTAGAAATAATAATAATGGTTTTAATATTACTGATAATGATTTTAAAATCTTTAAAAGAGATATTGAATTTATTAAAACAACTCATGCATCAGGTATTGTTTGTGGTATTTTAACTAAAGATAATAATATTGATGTTGAAAGAATGAGTGAAATTATTAAATTAGCAAAGCCTTTAAAAATAACTTTTCATCGTGCTTTTGATGAAATTTTTAATAAAAAACAAGCTTTAGAACAGTTAGTAAAATTAGGTGTTACTACAGTTTTAACTTCTGGTGGTCAAGATAATATTGTAAATAATATTAATAAATTTAAAGAATTAAAGAAATTAAATTTACCAATAAAAATTCTTGCTGGTGGTGGAGTTAATTTAGAAAATATTAATGTTTTATTAAAAAATGGTATTAATGATATTCACGTTGGAAAATGTGTGCACGAAGATAATAATTTTAATAATCCTATTAATTATCAATTAATTAATAATATTAAAAATATGGCATAAATAATAAAAAGTTTTATAATAGATAAGATTAAACATTTAACAAGGTTACTGTTCTTTTAATACAAAAGAACAGTAACCTTTATTGATGGTTTATTATTATAATTAGTTGTATTGATTTCATTTTTATTAGATTCTAAAGAATGTTGTTTTGTTAAAATTTTTTCTACTTTTGTATGTTTTTGTGCTCTTATTAAAGCAGTTTCACCACGTAAATTTATTTGATTAATATCAGCACCATTGGTTATTAATAAATCAACTACATTTAAATGGCCATTTTTAGCGGCCTTTGTTAAAGCAGCATTGCCAAATTTTGTTTTATGATTAACATTAGCACCGTTTGTTATTAAAAGATTAACTATTTTTGTGTGACCTTGTTCAGCAGCTAATAATAAAGCTGTATCATCATTTTTGTTTATATAATTAATGTTAGTACCATTTGTTATTAAAAGATTAACTATTTTTATGTAACCTTTTTTGGTAGCTAATAATAAAGGTGTATCATAATCTTTGTTTATATAATTAACATTAGCACCGTTTGTTATTAAAATTTTAACTATATTTTCATGACCTTGTTCGGCAGCTAACATTAAAGCAGTATCTTTTGTACTATTTATATGATTGATATCAGTATTATTTTCTATTAAAAATTGAACTATTTCAATGTGACCATAATCAGCGGCTGTTATTAAGGCACCCTCCATATCGAACTTATTGTTATCAGGATTAAGTAGTAAAGTTTTAACTGTTTGTAAGTCACCTTCTTCAATAGCTGTTAAAAATTTATTTTTAGGCATTTCTTTATCTTCCTTTTCTAAATTAAAACAAAAAACCTATTTATTTTGAAATAAAGTAAATAGGTCAAAAACTTATATTAAATTTTAATAATATAATATCACATTTTCTTTACTAGTAATAGATAATTATAATTTTTAATTAAAAAATAATTTTAAAATATATAAAAAAGAAAAGAAATTTTTTAAAAAATAACTTAATTTACAAGTATTTTTGCATATTAAAGTTATATTGTAAAATATTTGGTTTTCATATATTATTAATTCAAAATCTTTATTGGTTTTTAAATTAACTTATTATTTTTAAGCGAGGTAAAAAATGAAAAACTTAGTAAAATTATTATCGATCTTAACAATATCAACACCAATACCATTATCAGTTGTTGCTTGTGATAATAACACAACACAAAAAACAGAATTAAAAGATAAAATTACTAAACTAACAACAAATATTACTGTAGATGTTAATAAAAGTAATAAAAAATTAGATACATTAATAAATAATACAATAGAAGTTAAAAACTTAAATCCAAAGTTAGGTAACCCTGTAATTAAATATTTTAGTGATAAAGAAGCTAAAAATGATATAACTACTAAATTACAAAAAGTTGGTGATTTATATATAGTTATTACTAGCAATAGTAATGATTTGAATTATCAAGGTTCAACAGCGCCAATTAAAATAAATATAAAAGAACAATCTGATAAAACTGATTTAAGTACTATTACTCAATTAACTGGTTTAGACATTATTGCTAATCCAAGTAAAAGTTATAAAGAATTAATTAGTAATATAAATAGTTTTGATGAATTTAAGTCAATGCCATTAGCTGCTGGTTATCAACTTCAATTTTATAACGAAAATAATGAAGAAATAACAAACAATAAACAAGAACTTGAAAAAGTATCTAAAATAGTTGTCAAAATAAGTAGTAATTCAAATGATCCAAATTATCAAGGTTCAACAATGATTGATATAACTAAACAAACAATTATTTCAGATATTGATATGCAAAATTATTTTGCAAAGACAACTTTGCCATTCGCTTCATGAGCACCAGCAACTTCAACTAAAGCAACAATGAATAAACAAGAAGCAGTAACAGATGTTATAAATAAATTAAAAAAATTACAAAAAGATTCAGAATTAGCTGTTAAAGTTTTATTAAAAGGTATGTATAAAGAAAAAATTGATTTTAATAAGCTTAGAAATGAAAATGAAATTTATGATAAAAATGAAAAGCCAGTACCTAATGATTGATTTAAAGATAAAGAATCAGATAAAGAAGCAAATGTATTGATTTTTTATGGTAATACAGAAACTGGTTATTTTTATCCTATAAAAATAAATATAAATTAATTTATTAAAATTTATGATAAAAAATAAACTCTCTTTTAATTAAAAGAGAGTTTTTATTGGTAATGTTTAGTAATCTGTGTGACTTACAAAAATAACTATGTTTAATTAGTTCTAGTAAATATAATTAAATGACTAGAAAGAGTGAGTTACAGATGGCTAAAAAAGATAACTTTAATAATAATGATCCAATATCAAAAGCAGTAGATTTATTATTAGAAAATACTGAAGATTTAACAACAGTTTTTAAAGAGGGAGGATTATATAAAGAATTAACAAAAAGATTAGTAGAAAAGATGTTGAATTCTGAAATGCAAAATTATTTAGGACATGAAAGAAATCAACGTAGTAATAGTGATAATATTCGTAATGGTACAACTTCAAAAAAATTAATAACTCAACAAGGTAAAATTGAAATTGATGTACCAAGGGATCGCAATAGTGATTTTACTCCTGTAATAGTTGCAAAAAGACAAAGAAGATTTGATGGTTTTGATCAACAAGTTCTTTCATTATATGCAAAAGGAATGACTTTATCAGATATTAGAATGCAATTACAAGAGTTATATCATGGTGCAGATATTAGTGAAAGTGTTATTAGTCAAGGCTTTTCTCCCTTTATGTACTATTTTTAAATTTTATCACATAAATGCTGAGAAAAGCCTATCTACGGACTTCTCCCCACATGTACTTGTGGAGGAAACAATGAAATTGAATGAGTTCAACAATACTTTTCAAACAGAACAAGATTGTTTGAAATATATAGTAAGTTTGAAGGAAAATAAATGTATCAGGTGTTATTGAACAAATTTGAATACTTCTGATTTAAGAAGAATAAGATGTTTGAAATGTCATCAAACATTTAGTATTCTTCATGGCACCATTTTTTACAAGTCACAAATACCTTTGAAATCTTGGTTTTATCTCATCTTTAGATGAATAAACACCAAACATGGAATTCCATCAACTGATGTTGCAAAAGAATTGGGGGTAACTTTGAAAACTGCTTGAAGAATGGTTCATAAAATCAGAACTTGTATTGCCAAACAAGAATCACAATTTATTGTTGAGGGCATAGTGCAAATGGATGAAATGTATCTTTCACATATGGGTTTTAAAAAACAAGGAAGATCCTTGGTGAATAAAACCTTGATTGTTGGTATTTATGAAAAAACAACCAATAAATTAATTGTGAAAGTATTGAAAAATGCAAAAAGTAAAAATCTTTTGCAGTTTGCAAGAAACCACATTTCTTCAAAGTGTCATGTACATACTGATTTTTGAAAAGGATATTGCGATTTTAAATCGGTTTTCACTAAGCATGAAACAGTCAATCATCAAGATAGCTATGTTTCAAAAACTGGTGTAAATACCAACCAAATTGAATCAGTTTGAAAACATATAAGAAGAACATTTAAAACACATATCAAAGTTGCAAAACATCATGTTCATTTATATGCAAAAGAAGCTGCATATAAATTCAATAAGATACCTAGTTTTGAAATTGTAATGCTATGTTTGATTTAAAAATGTGGGGAGAAGTCCGTAGATAGGCTTTTCTCAGCATTTATGTGATAAAATTTAAAAATAGTACATAAAGGGAGAAAAGCCTTTACAAATTAAAATTTAGAAAAAAAGTATGAAAGTGGTCCAGTAATTAGGGCCAACCACCTACATTCAGGTTTTTTAAATTAATGGTCTAGTAAAAAGGGCTAAGTGCCAAGTGCCAAGTGCCAAGTGTTATTAGTCAAATTACTGATGATGTTATTGATGATGTAAAAGCATGGCAAAATCGACCATTAGATAGTGTTTATCCGATTGTTTATTTTGATTGTATAGTAGTTAAAGTACGACAAGATAAACGGATTATTAATAAATCAGTTTATATAGCTTTAGGAGTTGATTTAGAAGGCAAAAAAGATGTTTTAGGTTTATGAATTAGTGAAAATGAAGGCGCTAAATTTTGACTAGCTAATTTTACAGAAATGAAAAATCGAGGCTTAAATGATATTCTTATTGCTTGTAGTGATAATTTAACAGGAATGTCAGAAGCAATACAATCAGTTTATCCTAAAACAGAACATCAATTATGCATTGTTCATCAAATCAGAAATAGTTTAAAATATGTCTCATATAAGCATAGAAAATCACTAGTTGCAGATTTAAAACCAATTTATACTGCGTGTAGTGAAGAACAAGCAATGCAAGCTTTAGAATCATTTGAAAATAAATGAAATAAACAATATCCTCAAATTGCTAAATCTTGATATAAAAATTGAGATAATTTAATGGTTTTTATTAGTTATCCAGCAGAAATCAAAAGAGTGATTTATACAACAAATGCTATTGAATCTGTTAATAGTCAATTACGAAAAGTCATCAGAAATAAAAAAGTTTTTCCTAATGATATGGCAGTTTTCAAAATATTTTACTTAGCAATTGAAAATATAATAAAAAAATGAACAATGCCCATTCAAAATTGAAATACAGCAATTGCTCATTTTATGATAAAATTTGAAGACAGAATTAATCTGAACTAGTAACTTTGTAAAAGAAAGAAACACAGATTATTAAAAAGCCTCTTTTTATTATTTAAACTTTTTTATTTTTTTCTTTTAAATTTTGATGTTTATAGAACATTCTATTTTCAATACTTGCAATACGAGCAGTTGATTCACCAACATTAATATTAACCAATGCTTCATCAATTGCATAGATCTTTGCATCTAAGTTATCTAAATGATGTAAAATTTCAGCTTCTATTGTTTTTGGTAAGACAGGTGAACCATATTCATATTTACCATGACTAGCTAATATTAGATGCTGTAATAAAACTACGATTTCTTCTTCTAAGTTAATATTTAATTCCTTACAAGCGAGTGTAACTTGCATTGCGCCTAATGAAATATGACCAATCATTTTACCTGATAGTGTATATGAACTAATAGGATTATTATTTAATTCAACCATTTTTCCATAATCATGCATAATGATTCCTGCATATAATAGTTCACTATTAATATTACGATCATTATAAAGTGCTACTACTTGTTTTGCCATTCTTAACATTGTTACTGAGTGTCATAATAAACCGCTTTGAACAGCATGATGCATTTTAACTGCTGCTGGTCACTTCTTATAATCATCAATATTTTTTTTATTAAAACATTGGATTAATACTTTTTTTAAAATTGGATTTTTAAATTCCTTTATTGTTTGACTAATTTCAGTTCATGCTTCAATAATATTAATTGGTGCTTGTGTAAGTAATAAATCATAATATTCACTAGGATTAGTAATAATAGTTCAATTATTAATTTTTAGTTGTATTTCATTATTATAATTAATGCTATTTGCTTCAATTTTAATTACTTGTCCTATTGTTAATTGTTCAATAGTTTCTTTGCTTACGTCTCAAATTCTTGCTGAAATTGTCCCAGTTTTATCTTGTAATTGTAAGTTTAAATAATTAGTATTGTTAGAAGCAACACCTTGAATTACTCGATTAATAATTACTACTAAACTTAAAACATTATTAGGTTTAATATCTTTAATTACAGTCATTTTTTAGTTCCTTTCTATCATTTTATATCTTTGATATTTAGATATTTGATAGCTAATTCTTCATACATTTTTCTCATTTTTAATTGTGCATCATTAATGGTTTTATCAACACAAACAAAATAGAATTTAATTTTTGGCTCAGTTCCACTAGGTCTAACAGCAAATCATGAACCATCACTGAAGTAAAATTTTAGTAAATTTTGCGATGGCATTCCATGTAAACCAGTTTGATAATCTTCAACTTTAATTGTTTTAATATTATTAAGTGTTGGTATTTTACTAGTTCTTAATGTTTCTAACATATTATTAATAGTATTTTGTCCTGTTTTGCCTTTTAAAATAAGATTAACAGTATAACAGTAATAATATCCAAATTTTTGATAAATATTTTCTAAAACATCAACTAATGTTTTTTGTGACTTTTGATAATATCAAGCCGCTTCTGCTGCTACTATTGCTGATTGAATACCATCTTTGTCACGAGTAATATTTTTAATAACATAACCATATGCTTCTTCAAAACCAAAAACAAAGTTAATGTTACGTGCTTTTTCTTTTAGCATTTCTGCACCAATTCATTTAAAACCAGTTAACGTTTTAATAACTTGACATCCATATGATTTAGCAATCATATCAGATAAATTTGAAGTAACAAATGTATTGTACATAACAGGATTTTTTGGCATTGTTTTATTAAGTTGATAATGGCTTAATAAATATTCTAATAAAATTGGTGCTGTTTCATTACCTGTTAATAATACATAATCATTATTATGTTTTACAGCAATACCAATGCGATCAGCATCAGGATCATTTAAAATAATT
The DNA here is from genome assembly GCF_023846195.1 of Spiroplasma endosymbiont of Lariophagus distinguendus. Classification (NCBI taxonomy): domain Bacteria; kingdom Bacillati; phylum Mycoplasmatota; class Mollicutes; order Entomoplasmatales; family Spiroplasmataceae; genus Spiroplasma; species Spiroplasma endosymbiont of Lariophagus distinguendus. Next base: position 38,157 of record NZ_JALMUW010000001.1, on the reverse strand, counting down.
AATGGTGCATCATGTTTTTTAGCATGTTTAATTGCTAAATCAAATGTTGGTTTTACTTCGGGATTGGGCGACACTACACCTTTAAAATCAGGATCATAGTTAGCTTGCTCTGTTACTAAAATAATTTCATAACCGCATTGTTCTAAAATTGGTTTAACTCATTCACGACTAGTACCGTGTAGATTAGAAAATACAATTTTAAAGTTACGATTTTTAACTTGTGGATAAAACTGTAAATTTTTAATATCGTCACGATAATTATCTTCTACTGTTGAAGGCACTTCTTTAATTAGGTTAGTATCATAATCGAATGTTAATTGAAAATCATCAGGCAATTGTTCCATTTTATTGCTAATTATATTGGTAACATTAGGAAGAAATTGACAGCCATATTGATCATAAATTTTATAACCATTATATTCAGGAGGATTATGACTGGCTGTAATAACAATTCCAGCAAGAGCATTAACTTTTCTAATACTATATGAAAGTACTGGTGTTGGTCTTAAATCATTATTTTTAAATAAAAAAACAGGAATTTTATGTTTAGCTAAAGTTTTTGCTGTTAACATTGTAAATTCTGCTGAAAAGTGACGATTATCATGAGCAATAATAACACCACGAAGTAAGTCTTTTTCAGAAAAGGCAGATTTTAAATATTGAATAAATGCGACAGTTGCCTTCATAATAATAATTTCATTAATTCTGCCGGTACCAACTCCAGTAATACCACGCATGCCAGCTGTACCAAATTCTAAAGTTGTAGTAAAAGCATCTTCAATTTCACTTTTAGACATTGTAGTTAATTGTTTTTTTAAGTGTTGCGGTAAGTTTTGCTTTTTTCAAATCTCATATGTTTTTAGTACATTCATTATTATTTCTCCTTTATAATAAAAAATTAAGTTTATAGGTAAATCATACTATAAAATAAGAAGAAAATAAGTTTTAGTAGTTAATCTAAACATAAACTTTGAATTAAATAATAAAAAATAAAATTATTAAAAATTTCAATTTCAATCTTTAATAATTTTATTTTATTTTTATATTGATTGTGAATTGGTTTTATTTAGAATTGTTGTTGGTTGTTTGTCATTTTTAATAGAATTTATTGCTTTAATGTTTATTTTTTTATTTGGTTCTGAACTTTTAATTAGTTTATATAATGGTACTTGTTTGTTATCTTTATTAAGATACTGATCACTAGTAATAGTACCAACAAGTTTTTCATTATTATTTAGTAATATTTCAGCAAGAGATGTTGTTATTGGTAATTGTGGTTTAATTTTTCTTGAATTTGTTGTTGTTTTTTCTTTTTCTGTTATAAGATTTTCTGATTTTTTACTATATAGCACTTCTAAATATCTCCTTTTTCAAATTAAAAACCTATTTACTTTAAAATAAAAGTAAATAGGTAAAAACTTATATTAATTTTAGGAAAATTATATCATAGTATCTATATTAAATATAGATATTTTTCATTTATTTTTGTATTAGATAACTATTGTTTAATTAGAAATAGTTACCTCCTTAGAAGTTTTATAATTGAATTGTTTATAAAAAATACATGTATATGAAATTAAATATTAATACTTATATAAGTGTTAATTATAATTTTCATCAAAAGTATTATTTTTTATGTTATTATATATTCATAATTTAATAACTGTTCAGTCTTAATATAGATATATCTCTATGTTAGGATTTTTATTAAATTAAAGTTTTAAAGAAAAGGAAAAAAGATTAAAAGAAATTCCTAAAGATAAAACTAAAACAAATTAATTAAAGTAGCAGTAAGCAATAGAACAGTTCTTGCTTATGCTTGAGACCCCAGATTAGTCAATAAGAAACATTGTGAGGTTGAGTTACAAATTATGAAACAAATGATTATTTTTGTTTCTATTGTTACACCTGACTATGTAGAGATGAAAAGATTAGTTAAAAAAATGACAAAAACAAGTGAGTGATTTAATAAATAAAACTGAAGTTCCAATCAGTGAATATAAAAAATTTTGTTTTAAAAACAATTTCAGGACAATTATAAATAAAGATTACAAATGTAATCTTTATTTATCTCTTTATATTAATTTTAAGTTATTAATTTTTTTTATTGATTTTACTTGGAATTTCTTGTAAATGAGTTACAATTGTATTAAAGTTTTAAAGGAACTTTGGAACAAAATATTTTGGTTTTTTTATAGACCTCGTTTAAATTTTTGTATTTAAATTAGGTTTTTTGTTTTATTATATCGTTTAAAGGAGTGAGAAATATGAAATCACAATTTTATAGAGATGGAATAATTTATTATGCAATGAATTTAGAAAAGTGAGCAAATGTTGAAAATAAAACTTACTTTATAAAATATCATGATGTGATTTTAAAATTAACTGATATCATTAATTGTTATGATTTAAAAAATATTTCTGAAGTAAAAGTTTATAAGTTCTTAGCAGATGCTTTTAATAGTCGAATTTTAAAAGAAGTAGGGGATAACTAATGAAAATTAATTTAGAAGAATGCACAAATAATAAAATAAAATATTTAGAATCAATACCAGAAAGAACTAATGGAATGTCTTTAGTTATGTATCCAGTAAATTCATGAGCAGAAATAGTTAATAAATGTGCTTGCAATAATTCTAGTGATGAAGAAACAGCAGCAGTACTACAAACTAAAAAAGGTCCTAAAATATAAACCATTATAAAATAAAAAAAGGCGTATTAATTACGGCTTTTATTTTTTTATAATGGAGCGGGTGATGGGAATCGAACCCACGTCTTCAGCTTGGAAGGCTGTAATAATACCATTATACGACACCCGCAGTTATGTTAACCACCATGTATTTATATCATATTACTAAAATTAAAGTCAACTACTTTTGATAAACAAGTTAAAAAAAATTATTTTTTAATCTTTTTTTCAATATGTTTATTTTTTTTCTTTTTAAATAAAAGAAGTTTTTCTTTAAAGAAATAAGAAACAATGACAAAAATAATTGAAGCTATAGCAAAAAAATGAGCAATTAATCATATAATTCAGAATTTATTAATATTTAAACTAAAAAGAAAAGTTGTGCACAATATTGTGATAATTAGTGACAATGTTAAAAATACTAATAAAATTTGTTTTTTATTAGTAACTCATATTGGCATAATAAAAATAAATAGAATTATACTAGTAATTGGTCAAATCATAATTTGAATTGAAGTATTCATAATTTTGGCAACAAATGAGTTTTGAGATTTAGGAAAAAAATTATTAGTCATAAACATTAATCAAACTAAAAATAAAAATAAAGAAGCAATTGTTAAAGTTATTTTGCTAATTAATAAAATTTGTTTTAATTTATTTTTTTCCATTTCACTCACCATTTAATAATAAGTTTTGTAATCTGGCATCAAAATGCCAGATTACAAAAAAACCTAATTATAATACTTTATCATAAGTATACTAAAATATTTTAAAAAATATTATTCTTTGTTTTTTTCTTTTCTTTTTTGTTTTTTATGACTCTTAAAATCCATTATGACAAAGAAAATAAAAAGACCAATAATACTTACTAAAGAAATTACCATTAAAATAATTGCTCCAATATCCATGTTTTTTAACCTCTTTCAGTTTTTGTTTTTATTTTAAATAATTTATTAAAACCATTATGAATATTTTTATGATAAGTTAAGATAAAAGTTAAAAGTAAAACTAACCCAACACCAAGTGTTAGACCAACTGTACCATAAACAAAATTAGCATTGATAATATTAATAATAAAATCATAGATACCAGTAGCAATATTAATTAAAATTAAAATTGGTGCGATAATTAAAATTACTATTTTATATCCTTTTGTTCATTTCATTCATGAATTTTCATTATTATATAATTTTAATGTATCATATAGTTTTCAGCCATATGGACTAATACCAATTAATAAAATAAACCCAATTATTAGTAGTCAAATTTGTGCTACTCAGATTGCTAGCCCATTAAACAGCGCTGGTGAATTACTAAAGGTGAATAATACTGATACTGCCATTGCTCCTAATAATGATATTGCTAATGCTTGTTTGCGCTTTAAATGAATTTCATATTCTAGACCATTTACCATTGATTCAACTTGACCAATTAGTGAGGACATACCCGCAAAGAAAAGTGTAACAAAAAATAATATTGCTAAAATATTTCCTAAAATAGGAACTTGATTATTAATAATAGCAAATAATTGTGGTATTACTTGGAAAATCAAAGCAGGTCCTGCTTGAAATACATCTTTAATATCAGTTTTACCTTGATTTTGAGCAATTGCACCTATTGAATTAAAAACAATAATTGTTGTTAATATACCAATAACGCTAGTACCAAAGGCTACTACAAAAGCTTGATTAGTACTATCTTGTTTTTCGGGAGCATGAGCTGCATAAATATAAATGGTTCCTGTACATGTTGATAACATAAAGAATGATTGACCAAAAGCATCTTTTCATAATCCAGGATTTAATAATTCTTTAGCATCTAAATCAAACATTACATTTAATCCAAGTTTAGCACCTGATAATGTACTAGTATAAATTGCTAAAATAATAATCATTAAAAATAAAAATGGAATCATAATTTTATTGGCTTTTTCAATTCCTTTTTCAACACCACCTAGTAGAATGATACCCAAAATAATTCAGACACCAATTGTTGCAAGTAAAATCATTCAATTTAAGTTACCTAGGCTATTTAAATTGCTAATATCTTGATCATTTGTTTGTTGTAAAATATTATGATAAAAATAAGAACCTTTATTTAAATTAGAAGTAAAACTAATAATAATATTAATTAAAGTTCATCCTACTAAAACACTATAATAAGTACTTAGTAAAATAACGGTTGTTGAATGCAATCAAGAGAAAAAAGCACCCTTTTTACCTCCAACCTCACTAAAAAATTCAATATGATTTTTTCGATATTTATTACCAATTGTCATTTCAATAAATAAAACTGGTATTGCACAAATTACCATACATATTAAAAAAGGGATTAGAAAAGCACCATGATGGTTATACATTTGAGTTGGAAATCCTCAAATACCACCTAATCCTACTGCCGAACCCATTACTGAAAGTAAGAATCCTAATTTTGAGATATTTAAGCGTTGTTTTTTCATATTAATAAATGACCTCCTTTATAAGAGTTAATTATACAAAAAAAATATTTTATTAAAACCAATTTCAGTAAATAAAATTTTGCGATGTTATTTATTAATAATGTGTATTGGAAAATATATAGAAAATCAAAATTTTATTTTATTTAATAAAATGATATTATTACAAATAAATAATAAGAAAAAACAAGGTTTTTAAGTAAATTTTAAAAAAGTAATATTAAAAAATAAAACTCCTCCTTATATAAGGAAATAATAAAAATTTATTTTTAATATTATTAATTTAATTATTTAAGTTATTAAAATTATTTTTCATAATTTCAATATTAATGATTATATTACTTTCATTTATTTAATATAGGGTTATAATACAACAAGTAATAAATAAAGACTAGAGTTTAGCTCATATTTAAGGATTGTAATTCTTAATATGGGTGTTTTTATATTAATTTTATTACTTTAAATTATTTTTTAGAAAGGATGAAAAATATGGATTCATCACCAGCAAGAAGTTATTCTTCTACAGAACAATTATTATTAAATGATTTAATATCAACTAATAATAGAAATAGGGTAGTACCTACTATAAGAGATGTGTTACTTACTCTTGGTAATTGAATGGTAACTGGGGGTAACTATTTATTATATCAAGATGGAGTATTATCACTAGCACCAGCATTATGTTTTATGGGGGAAGGAGCAATTAATTCAAAAATTTCGTTAACTAATTTAATATTAAGATATTGAAATATTAATAATGTAAGGATTAATAATTTATTAACAGTAGAAAGTTTTGCAACAGCACCATTATTACCACTAGCAGTAGCTTTACTTAACTGACCAACACCCAATCCAGATACATTACCTGTTACATATGCTTTTATTACAGCAGCAGCTTCAAGTTTAAATCATATAGTGACAATTAGTAAAAAAATATCAGAATGTTGTGCACCTAATAATGAAGAAAATGCAATAAATCAACAACGTAATATATGACAAAAAATAGGTAATACAGCTGCAAGTTTATTAGCACCAATAACTTGAACATCTAGAATAAAGTAGACACAGAATTGTAACCTTTGTGTTAAAAATACTTTAAGGAAGGTGTTCATTTTTTTATGGCTAAATGATTATCAAAAGAAGAAAAGTTAAAAATAATAAAAATAAGTAAAATTAAAACAATTGATAAAACCGCATTAGAGTATGGTATTGGTCGATCATCAATAAAAGAATGAATTAAAGCATATAAATTATTAGGTGAAAAAGGTTTAGAATATGGCAATGGAATTCGTGCTAAAAAAACCAAAAGAACAGGTCGACCCAAATCTTTAAATTTTAATGACATGACAAAACAAGAATTAATTGAATATATGAGGCAATGAATGATATAAAAAGTATTTAGAAAAATCGACAAAAAAGAAGAAATATTTTGTGATTTTCTCCTTGAAGAAAAAATATCAGATTAGTTATTTATGTTGATTGCTAAATGTTTCAAAATCAGGATATTATAAGTGAATTAAGAATGGAATGAATGAATTTAATAAATGAGATACATTTTTGGCTAATCATAATTAAAAAATTTTTTATGAATTTCAAGAAATTTATGGTTATAAAATGATAACTTTATGAATTAATAAAATTTATAATTTAAAATTAAAATTTCATGTTGTATATAGATATATGAGAAATATGGGTTTAAAAGCTAAAGTTCGCATAAAGAAATTTGATTATAGAACTAAATCAGGAAGTTTAAGATATGATAATTTATTAAAACGTGATTTTTCAACCACTGATTTAAATCAAAAATTAGGTACTGATATAACTTATTTATTAACTAATGGTAAAACATATTATTTATCAATTGTTAAAGATTTTCATAATAATGAAATATTAGATTATAAAATAAGCTCAAGTTTAGATATGACATTTGTTGTCCAAAATATTATTCAAGCTTGAGTTAATGCTCAAAAACCTAATTCATGAATTTTGCAATCAGATCAAGGATTTCACTATACAAATCCTTCATATAAAACTTTATGTGATGAATTAAAAATAAAAATTTCAATGTCTAGAAGAGGTAATTCTTGTGATAATGGTGCTACTGAATCTTGATTTGGAACAATGAAAACAGAATTTTTATATCAAATTCCAAGAAAAAATAGAACTATTGAATGAATACAAGACAACTTACCTAAATATATTTACTTTTATAATAACCATCGACCTCAAATCAAATTAAAAGGAATGAGTCCAATCGAATATCGATTAGCTCATTCCAAATTAACAAATAATTACTTCATACCTATAAATTTAACACTTACAAATACTATTTTATAAAATTTAATAAAAGGTTACTTTTATTGTCCACTTTTCTTGACAAGTTCAAACTATTGCTAGTGCAATTACTGGTGTTAGTCTTTTTGCATATCATGAATTAAGTAATCCAAATAATTCAACCATTTTATAAAAAAAGATCAACGGCTTTTTGAGAAACAATAGCTGGTCTTGCAATAGTTGGTACTGGTTTATTAGTAAATACTGGAATGGAATTATATGAAAATTGATGTGCGGATGTTAATGATTTTGATGAGGAAGATAATTATGAAAATATTTCTAGCAGTACATCTTCACCATCATCATCAAGTTCTGAAGATAGTGATGATAATAATCCATTATTAAATAAACCTTTTAATCCAGAAAAAATTAATAATGGAGAGGAAACACAATCAGTCATGTCAACTTCTCATGTTGTTGAAATAGCTGATCCTAAACCACTTAATACAGCAGCATTAAATTCTGAAGAACGTTTGCCTGTTAAACAACAATCTTTAGAACGTCGATTATCAGTTTAATAATATTTAATATTATAAAAATAAAAAGGTATTCTTAAAAGAATACCTTTTTATACTAGTAATTTAATATTAGTGGTGCCCAGAGCGGGACTCGAACCCGCATGATTTCTCGGTAGATTTTGAGTCTACTGCGTCTGCCATTTCGCCATCTGGGCAAAATTAGTTTACTTGCTTATAAAAAATGAGGAATACTTCCTCGTCATTAATAAATATATAAAATGGTGCCCAGAGCGAGACTCGAACTCGCACAACCTGTAAAAGTCATCGGATCTTAAGCCCGACGTGTCTGCCATTTCACCACCTGGGCATCAAATGGTGTCCCCGGCAAGGATCGAACTTGCGACACCTCGGTTAAAAGCCGAGTGCTCTACCGCTGAGCTACGAGGACAAATTAATAAAATATATGGCTGAGGTGGTTGGATTTGAACCAACGCATGACGGCGTCAAAGGCCGTTGCCTTACCGCTTGGCTACACCCCAATAAGTAATATGGTGGAGGGGGAGGGAGTCGAACCCCCGAACTCGAAGAGATCTGGTTTACAGCCAGGTGCAGTTGGCCACTTTGCTACCCCTCCATAAATAATAATGGTGCTGATGACAGGAATCGAACCTGCAACCTACGGTTTACAAAACCGTTGCTCTGCCGGATTGAGCCACATCAGCAGGTAAATGGTGGAGTATGACGGACTTGAACCGCCGACCTATTGCTTGTAAGGCAATTGCTCTCCCAGCTGAGCTAATACTCCTTATTTATTGTTTTATTAGAATTATTTATTCTTAAAAAACCTTAATCATTATAATAGATATTTTTCACATTTACAATTATTTTTTAAAGATAATGTAAAATTATTTTATTTTTAATTATTTTTTAAAAGAAAAGTTAAAAGAAAAAACCAAAAAAAATAATTTTATGTTAAATATTACTATTTTATACCTATTTTCAGTTTTATATATTTTAAATATAATATTTTTTTAAAGTTTGCTAAAATTTTTTTGAGCCATATTTATATTAAAAGAAAGGGAAAATTTATGCAAAAAATTTGAAAAAAATTATCAAAGTTAGATAAAATTAGCATTTACGTATTTATAACTATGTTAATAGTAATGATTTTAGGATTAATTTTAATTGGAACAGTATCTTGAACAGTTAAACCTCTAGGAGCTAAAGCGGCTGAAAGTCATGATGGGTTTTGAATTTTAAGAAATTCTCATCCTTGAACTATTGGAGATTTTATTAAGGGTAGTATAACTAATTTTGGTGTTACTATGTCATTAACTGATTTTTTTGATAAATTAAAAATTGCAGTTGCTGCATTAGGTGGAACTGCAACTTTAACAGGTACAGCAGCACAGTTGCAAATAGGATTAATCTTAGCGGTTATTGCTACTCCAATCTTATTTTTTACAAGTCTTATTATTTTTGGATACAGTTGTTATTTAAAAGTAGTAAAAAAATAAAAATAGCAATTTATTAATTTTAAAAAATTCTTATTTTTCACATTAAAGTAAGAATTTTTTTATTTATTTTATAGCAGTAATATAATAATGATATAATTTAAAAAAATAGGTGATAATAATGATAACTAAAAATTGATGAAAAAAATTACCTCTTGATGAAAAAATAATTACTATTTTATTTTTTTCTGGTTTTATATTTTTGTTATTAGGGTTAATTATGTTATTAAGTATTAAAATAGAAAACATTTTTAATGGATTTAATTTTATTTATATAAATGGTGTAATTGATAGTTTAACCTATCAAAGTAGTCAGGGAATAACAATAGATATTTTCTTTTTAAAAGTAGGAATTATTTTTACTATTTTCTTAATGCCAATTTGTTCTGGCTGTAGTATAATTTGATTTATTATTAAACGATTAATTTTTAAAAAATAGAGGTGAATAATGAAAAATAATGATTCATTTATTGAAATTATAAATAAAACTTTGGATAAAACAGTTAATTTAAATTTTAAAACTTTAAAAGGTCATAATATTATATTTATTGTTGATATGGTTAATGGCTTTGCTAAAAAAGGAAATTTATTTTCACCCAATATTAATTCAATTATTAAACCAATTAAAAATTTATTAGCAAAAGTAAATACTAATGAAACTAAAGTTATTGCTTTTAATGATGCTCATAATGAACATAGTCCCGAATTTCATACTTTTCCTAGTCATTGTTTGGAAAATACTATTGAATCAGAGTTAGTAGAAGAATTAAAATTTGACAATATTAAGATTATTAAAAAAAATAGTACTAATGGTTTTTTTGCTTTTGATTTTAAGCCAAATTTACAATGGGATAACATTATTATTGTTGGTTGTTGTACTGATATTTGTATTTATCAATTTGCTATTAGTTGTAAAACTTGATTTAATCAGCACAATAAAGAAGTAAATGTTATTGTTCCAATGACAATGACAAATACTTATGATCAACCAGAGCATCCAGCTCATATTTTAAATCAATATGCATGATATTCAATGCTTAAAAATGGCATTACTATTGTTAAGGATGTTATTTAATTAAAGTAGAATTTTAAATAAAATAAATTTATATAAATAATAAATTTTATACATATTATTTAATAATTTTTATCGGACTTCTCCCCACATGTACTTGTGGAGGAAACAATGAAATTGAATGAGTTCAACAATACTTTTCAAACAGAACAAGATTGTTTGAAATATATAGTAAGTTTGAAGGAAAATAAATGTATCAGGTGTTATTGAACAAATTTGAATACTTCTGATTTAAGAAGAATAAGATGTTTGAAATGTCATCAAACATTTAGTATTCTTCATGGCACCATTTTTTACAAGTCACAAATACCTTTGAAATCTTGGTTTTATCTCATCTTTAGATGAATAAACACCAAACATGGAATTCCATCAACTGATGTTGCAAAAGAATTGGGGGTAACTTTGAAAACTGCTTGAAGAATGGGTCATAAAATCAGAACTTGTATTGCCAAACAAGAATCACAATTTATTGTTGAGGGCATAGTGCAAATGGATGAAATGTATCTTTCACATATGGGTTTTAAAAAACAAGGAAGATCCTTGGTGAATAAAACCTTGATTGTTGGTATTTATGAAAAAACAACCAATAAATTAATTGTGAAAGTATTGAAAAATGCAAAAAGTAAAAATCTTTTGCAGTTTGCAAGAAACCACATTTCTTCAAAGTGTCATGTACATACTGATTTTTGAAAAGGATATTGCGATTTTAAATCGGTTTTCACTAAGCATGAAACAGTCAATCATCAAGATAGCTATGTTTCAAAAACTGGTGTAAATACCAACCAAATTGAATCAGTTTGAAAACATATAAGAAGAACATTTAAAACACATATCAAAGTTGCAAAACATCATGTTCATTTATATGCAAAAGAAGCTGCATATAAATTCAATAAGATACCTAGTTTTGAAATTGTAATGCTATGTTTGATTTAAAAATGTGGGGAGAAGTCCGTAGATAGGCTTTTCTCAGCATTTATGTGATAAAATTTAAAAATAGTACATAAAGGGAGAAAAGCCATTTTTATATTTAGAATAGAAATTATGATAAAATAATAAAATAATTTAATAAATGTTTATACCTAATATAGAAATTATTCTATATTAGGTTTTATTAAATTAAAATATTAGAAAAGGAAGATTAAAAGATGGCTAGTAAAGTAATTCAATCAGAAAGCGAGTATCAAGAATTTGAAAATCAGCAATTAATAATAAATATTTTTGAAAAATTTGAATTTAATTTAAATTTTAGAAATATGAGTTATGAAGATTTATCAATATTAAATATAAAATTATTAAATAATGAATTTAATGATGTTTATCAAGAGATTATTAAGAATAATGAAATAAATGAAAAATTATCTTTCATTTTTATTGAATGTATTAATCAAGGTTTTTCTGAAGAAAAAGCACAATATTCTATTCAAGAGCAAATAACTAAGCATATAGTAGAAAGTTTTTTAATTAAAGAACAAGAACAAAAAATGGTAAATGAAATAAATCAATTTGATTTTATAAATGCACCATCAACTAGCACTGGTATATATCATTTACCATCATTTAAAATACAACTTAACTTATAATTACATTTATTTAGATTATTATTTACAAAAAAATGTCATAATATAATATTGTAAATTAATAAGTGAAGAACAACTAAGTAAGTTATATAAAAACCATTCTTTTCAGAATGGTTTTTATATAACTATATTTTAATGTTTTATTAAATTTATTATTAGGAAATTATTTTTTACCTAATAATGTAAACATTTTCTTTTTGTATACTTCAACACCAGGTTGGTTAAATGGGTCAACACCTAATAATTTTGCACTAACAGCACAAGCCTTCATAAAGAAATAACTAGCATAACCAAACATTTTGCCATCCATTGTATCCCATTCTAATAAAATATTTGGTGTTTTTCCTACTATTTCATCACTATGAGCTTCAATAGTTCCTTGTAAGGCAATATTATTAATTTCATGTAAAGAATGTTTTGTTAAATAGTTTAATTGATCATTGTTTTCTTTATCAAGTGGAATTTTGATATCTTCATTAGGTTTTTTGATTTTTATTACTGTTTCAAAAAACATTTTTGAACCTTCTTGAATAAATTGGCCCATTGAATGTAAATCAGTTGAAAAAACAACACTAGCTGGTAATAATCCTTTGCCATCCTTACCTTCTGACTCACCAAATAATTGTTTTCATCATTCACATAACATTTGCATTTGTAATTCATAGCTTACTAAAATTTCAACTGCTTTATTATTAGTTTTATGTAAATGATAGCGAGAAACTGCATATAAATAGGCATCATTAACATCAATTTTATCACTTTTACATTCTTTTGCTGCTAATTGCGCACCAGCAATAATTTCTTCACAGTTAATTCCTGCTACCATCATCGGAAAAATACCAACAGGAGTTAAAACAGAGTATCTACCACCGATATTATCGGGAATAACAAAGCTTTCATATCCTTCTTCTTTTGCCAAATCATGGAGTACTCCTCTTGTTTTATCAGTAGTAGCGATAATTCTGTTATTAACAATATTCTTATTTTTCTTTTGTTTAATTAATAGTTCTTTTAACAAACGAAAGGCAATTGCTGGTTCAGTAGTAGTTCCTGATTTAGAAATAACATTAATGGCAAATTCTTTATCTTTTAAATATGATAAAACTTGGTGAACATAAGTTGAACTCATGGTATTACCCATATAAATTACTTTAACAGGAGCCGTATTATTAAATAAACCTTGCACCATATCAATTCCTGCTCTAGCACCTAAGTATGATCCACCAATACCAATTACTACTAAAACTTGTATTTCTTTTTGTAGTTTCAATGCTAGAGTTTTCATTCGTTTTCAAGACTCTTGAAAAGTAATGTCTTTTTGGTATGCAAATGGAAAATCAATTCATCCTAATCAACCATCTTCATTTTTAGCATTACTTTCCAGTTCAGCGTTAATCACCGTTACTTTTTCTTGATATAAAGTTGATAATTCTTTCATATCTAAATTAGTAAACTTTAAATTAGTTTTTATCACTATTCTATAACCTCCTTATAGTATTTAAAATTAAAATATTAATTCGTAATAATACTATTTAATATTTATAATAAAAATATAGTTGTAAAAATTTTAGATTGCAAGAAAAAAATAAAAAATATTGCCATTAAATAGCAATATTTTTTATTATTTGGAAGAAAAATAGTATTTTAATTATTTTCTTCTTTTTTAAATCAATTATCAACAGTTTCTCTTATTGGTGCAAATCCTTTACCATTTTCTTCAATTGAAGAATTATTTTTTGCAACTAATCCTTGTTCTTTTGTACTTAAACTTAATTGTTGTTTAGTATGATCAATACCTGTTATTTCTGCTTTAACTGATGTACCAATTGTAAAATAATCACTAACATTTTTAACAAATTTAGGGGTAATACGACTAATGTGAATTAAACCAGAAAATCCATTTGGACACTTACAAAAAACTCCAAATTCCTTTATTCCAGTTGGAGTTACGGTAATAATGTCACCAACTTGAAATTGTTGAACATTTGATTCATTTTCTTCATTTTTAATAATTGTACTCATAATAAGTTAATTCCTCTTTCTTTTGTATAATTTAATAATACATAAAAATATTATAACATTATATTTAATCTTGAAGTTAAAATTAATAATATTAATTTTATGAATTTTTAAACATTAGAATGAGAAATTATTAATTGATTTTAAATTTAAAGATTATTAAAATATTAAATTTGTTAGCAATTTCTTTATTTTTAAAGAAATGAATGTTACTTGTAACAATATTACTAATTTTTTTTAATATTTTTCTTTATTTTATACTTAAAATGGTAAGTTAATATAGATATTTTATTTTATAAATATTATTAAAAATATTAGGATTTATTATAATAATCCTGATTTTTCAAGTAATTCTTCTAGAAAAGTTCCCTTGATTTTTTTTAATGCACCTCTACGGAAAATTTTTAAGATGAGAGGAACTTGTATATCATTAATTTTTTTCTTATCTCATAAAATATGAGTTGAATTCAATAGTACTCTAATATCATATGCTGAAGCAAAAACTTCTGGTATTCCTCTATCAACCTTTAATAATTTATAGACAGCTTCCATAGCAGTTCTCACTGAATATTCGGTTGTAAAAACTGTATCATCTTCAGTTTCACTAAAATTACCAATAAATGCTAAATTTTTTGAACCTTCCGGAACTACTAAAGGACGATCACCAATTTCTCTTGGCATAAAGTATGAAGTAATAAATGGCATATAAACCGGTACCACATTACATGAGTTTTTAGCAAGTTGAAAGATTTCTTCTTCAGGAACGCCAATATGATATAATCACTCTTGAGCTATTTCCATGCCAGAACATTCAGTAATACTTTTTTTAATATAATCTCCTTCTTTATTTGAAAGTAATCCATAGATTCAAACAACTAATTGATCATCTGATTGGCTTTTAAAGTGTGGTTGACGATTTAAGGTATAACTTAAAATTCAACTTGAATCGATAGCAGTAACAATTCCACCAGTTACAACTTTTTTAGCATATGGATCTCTTTTGCTGATTTTTTCAATATAAGGTGCTATTTTTTTATCTAGAGTTGTTAATGTTGCTGAGATAAATCAACTTTCTTTTGGTAAATTTGCATAAAATTTTTCTGGTTTTTCAAAATCTTTACTTTGCTTTGCCAAATTTTCTCATAATTCTCAACTTCCACCTAATTGGAGTTGTTCACTAATTGGTGCTGGAGTATTATGATCACCATATGTTGTACTTTCAGTAATACTGCCATTAGTTACAAAAACGAAATCGTTTTCTTTTAATATTATTTGTTGTTCTTTATTCTTTTTTTGAAAAATGATTTTTTTTGCAATTTTTTCTTTATTTTCATTTTCTGAAATTATAATATTTTTTACTATTGTTTCATAGTGAAAAACAACACCTTGTTCTTCTAAGTGAGAAATTAATGGTAAAACAAGTGATTCGTATTGATTGTATTTTGTAAATTTAAGTGCTGATAAATCTGGTAATCCACCAAGATGATGAATGAATCTCATAATATATCTTCTCATTTCCATAGCACTATGTCATTTTTCAAAAGCAAACATTGATGATCAATATCATCAAAAATTTGATTTAAAAAAATCTTCTGGAAATACTTCTTCGATTGTTTTATTATTTAGATTTACTTCTTTTGTTAAAAATAATTCAATTATTTTTTTTACAAGCCTCTTCATTCAAAGTAAACTTACTATCATCTTCTGTTCTTTTCCCTTGTTGATGAATAAGTCGACACTTAGAATAATTTGGATCTTCTTTATTTAATCAGTAAAATTCATCTAAAACTGAAGCCCCTTCAATTTCTAAAGATGGAATAGAGCGAAATAAATCTCATAGACATTCAAAATGGTTTTCCATTTCTCGTCCACCACGACTAATGAAGCCCTTATCTGGATTTAAAATCCCATCTAAACTACCACCAGCAATACTTAATTCTTCAAAAATATGGATATTTTCTGGATTCATTTTTGCATCTCTGATTAAAAATGTAGCAGCGGCTAAAGAAGCTAATCCTGGTCCTACTAAAAATGCTTTTTTATCTTCTATTTCTTGTGCTGGTTTAGGTTGTGCAAATGCTTCATAATTTCCATTGCTTTTATACATATAATTTGTACCTCCTATTTGTTATTTTTTATTTTTTTGTTAATCATTTAAATTTTGTTTAATTTTATTAGTAATAAAATGAGCTAACTGCATACCAATTACTTTTGATGGTATTTCAGTTGGATGAACAGTATCGACAAAAAAAGTAGTTATTAACTGTATCTAAGAACCTGTTTAGGATCTTTTTAATAAAATTGAAATAAAGGAAAGAACAACCATTTGTAAGCTAGTATTTAATTTTCTTTCACAATTTTTTCATAATCTTCTGCATTTTTCTAATCATGCAAAACTTCTTGTTCTATAATCATTCCTTTGGCACAATACAAAAGAGAATGTAATTCATTACGTTTGATAATCTCCAATACTTACTCATGATTGTTTTGATTTTAAAAGCAAATTTTTCTACCAGTATAACCAGCATCTACTAGTATTTTTTGAACTTTAGATAAATTTTCTTTTTCATTTTCAATCATTATTATAGCACTGTTACGATCTGTTTTTTCTGCTGTGGTTATGTAAATTGCATGTGGTAAGCCTTGAGAATCAACAGCAATATGACGCTTTATTCCTGAAATTTTTTTACCAGCATCATAACCTTTATTTTTAGCAGTATCTGTGTTCTTAACACGGGCGCATTGCAAACTTGGATACGATTTAATAAAAACTTAAATGAGAGATAAAACTCTCATTTTTAATTGTTAAACAATTATAATTAATTATTTTATTAAACCAGCACTTTATTAAAGTAATTAATTATTACATAACTAAATAAAAAATTATTAGGCTATTGTGCTGGAATATAACCAATAGTAATTTTTGTGTTGCTCTTTAAAAATTTAAGATTTTTTTCTCCCCCTCCCTCCAGACCTCCTACCCCCAAGGCTTTTGCTACCTACAGTAGCAATAAGCCTATACGTAGAGTAGTAGAGTATTTAGTTAGTAGTATATAAGCCTTTTATCACTGTAGGTGATAAGGCTTATACGTAGAAAGGATTCGTAATGATTAATGTTAATTTAGATATTAAAAATAAAGTAAGAGAAACAACTAAAGGTATGTTATTAGAAATTGGTGAATATGAAACATGATTTCCAATTAAAGATACTATTATTAATCAAAATAATAAAAAAATAACATTAAAAATAATTGAAGATTTTAATTATAAATTAGGTAAAAAATCAATTACAAAAGATATTGAAAGTATTAAAGGTAGTGAAATTTTAAAATATATAAAAAATATTTCAGATATTACTACAAATGAAAATAAATTAATATCTTGTGAATTTTATGAACAATATAATGGTTATTATATTTTTACAAATGATAAAAATCAAGAATGTTTTAAATATAACATTACATGAGAAAAAGATATGAAAAGTTTTAAAATAAATAATCCATATAAAGATAATGATTTAGTAATAAAATTATATTGTTACACCAATGAAAGATATAAATACTCATAATGAAAAAATATTTTATTTAAAGTATTAAAGGAAATTAATATGTTATTAAATGTTGAAAAAATAGAATTAATTAAAAATTTATGTAATGAAAAATTACTTAAAAATAAAAAATATATTGAAATACAAGAAATATTAAAAATTATAGAAAGAGAGAATTAATTTATGTTGAATTTAAAAGAAGATAAAAGAATATATTTAAAATATGAAGAAATTGAAAAAATATTTGGTTCATGTGATATTTGTCATAAAAATTCATCATTTGCAAATAGAACTTGTAATAAATGTTTTTATAAATTAATAGGTGAAAAAAATGAAATGTAATATACATAATGAAAAATATATATGATTTTCTGAAATAGAAAATACATATTATTGTAATAAATGTATAAATGACATGATTGAAGAAGATATGTTTTAACATCAAATAATTGAGATTACTTATATGAATATTATATTAATGAATTACAATTAGAAAATTTTAAAGGAGAATATTGAAACTGAAATAGTTTATTTACAAAGATAAAGTTAATTATGTTTGGTGAAAAAATATAAATTATTTTCTACAATTGAAAATGCTAATAATTTTCTTAAAAATTATAAACATCATATATTAGAACTGGTAGTTATAATGCTCAAAATATCAAGAACCAGCACTTATTACATTATGAAATATTAGTAATGGAATTAGATATAAATACATAATTAATAAAACAGGGCATTATTTATTTAAATAAAAATCATAAAAATCATTTAAAAGGAGTGTAATAATATGCAAAATAAAAGTTCGGACTTCTCCCCACATGTACTTGTGGAGGAAACAATGAAATTGAATGAGTTCAACAATACTTTTCAAACAGAACAAGATTGTTTGAAATATATAGTAAGTTTGAAGGAAAATAAATGTATCAGGTGTTATTGAACAAATTTGAATACTTCTGATTTAAGAATAATTATATGTTTGAAATGTCATCAAAACATTTAGTATTCTCTATGGCACCATTTTTTACAAGTCACAAATACTCGAAATCTTGGTTTTATCTCATCTTAGATGAATAAACACTAAACATGGGAATTCCACTCAACTGATGCTGCAAAAGAATTGGGGCAACTTGAAAACCGTTTCTAAGAATACCATATAAAACTAAAACTCACGCCAAACAAGAATCACAATTTATTGTTGAGGGCATATAAAGTAAAATGGATGAAATGTATCTTCACATATGGGTTTTAAAATGTAAGAAGATCCTCTTGGTGAATAAAACCTTGATTGTTGGTATTTATGGAAAACAACCAATAAATGAATTAGAAAAGTATTGAAAATGCAAAAGTAAAATCTTTGCAGTTTGCAAGAAACTACATTTCTCTTCAAAGTGTCATGTACATACTGATTTTTGAAAAGGATATTATGATTTTAAATCGGTTTTCACTAAGCATGAAACAGTCAATCATCAAGATAGCCATACTTCAAAACTGGTGTGTCACTAACCAACTGAATCAGTTTTGAAAACATATAAGAAGAACATTTAAAACATATCAAAGTTGCAACATCATGTTCATTTAGATATATAAAAGCTTATTACAAATTCAAATAAGATAAATTTAGTTTGAAATTGTAATGCTATGTTTGATTTAAAAATGTGGGGAGAAGTCCGTAGATAGGCTTTTCTCAGCATTTATGTGATAAAATTTAAAAATAGTACATAAAGGGAGAAAAGCCTAAAAGTTTTCAAGAAATAAAAATGATTTCAAAGATTTTTTCAAGATATTGAAAATGGTAAATATGGTGAAAGAATTAAAGAATTATTTATGCAAGGTGGTTGGGTCTAATATTGACCATTCGATACTTTTTCTAAATTTTAATTTTGTAAATTATATTTTAGAAATTTAGAAATTAATTTTTCATAATTATAAACATAACATATTGATTTACATTACTTAGCTTCATTGATTGCTACATTGGTTTGAACCTTGGGTAATCATTCTTGAGATAAATGTGAGAATCAGTTTTCTGATAGAACATTACTGCCAATATCATAAGGTTGCTTTTGCTTAAGATTATTTGTTTTTGCCATTAGTTCAGTTGGATATGTTCATGGGAATAAAATTCAGCAGCACTGGTTCCACGTAAAATAACGCTTTTGATTTGTTTTAAAGAAAATTGTTGTGTTGTTTTTCAAGAGCAGCTCACAAAACTGCGTATCGACAGGAACCCGTTTCGGAACTTTATAAAAAATAACGCCATCATATATCTAAGATAAGGGGTATATATGCATAAAAATTATCCAAGTCATGTTACTAAAGAACAATTTGAGAACATAAGATCAATTTTAGAAAATAGCAAAAAGAAAACAAAACCAAGAAATTTAGATTTATATGAAGTATTTTGTGCAGTTTTATATGTATTAAAAAGTGGATGTCAATGAAGAATGTTACCAAAAAATTTTCCAAAATGACAAACTGTATATTATTATTTTCAAATTTGAAGTAAAAATAGTGATAAAGAACCTAGCACTTGACAAGTAATTTTAAAAAAAATTAGTTAGAACCTGTTTAGGATCTTTTTAATAAAATTGAAATAAAGGAAAGAACAACCATTTGTAAACTAGTATTTAATTTTCTTTCACAATTTTTTCATAATCTTCTGCATTTTTCTAATCATGCAAAACTTCGTTCTACAACTCATCTTTTTGGCAATAATACAAAAGAATGTAATTCATTACGTTTGATAACTTCAACATTTGCATTTATGATTGTTTTGATTTTAAAAGCAAATTTTTCACCAGTATAACTAGCATCTAAATTGTATTTTTGAACTTTGTGATAAATTTTCTTTTCATTTTCAATCATATATAATTGTTACGATCTGTTTTTTTCTGTTGTGGCTATGTAAATTGTAGCGTGGTGCCCTGAGAATCAACAGCAATATGACGCTTTATCTCTGAAATTTTTTTACTTCAGCATCATAACCTTTTATTTTTAGTAGTATCTGTGTTCTAACACTTTGTGAATCAATTATACAAAAACTAGTTTGTTCTTTTCTACTATTATTGATAATGAATTTTTCTAACTAATTTTTTAAATTACTTACTGGTATTAGGTTCTTATCACTATTTTTACCAAATTTGAAAATAATAATATACAGTTTGTTTATTTTGAAAAATTTTTGGTAACATTTTCATTGACATCCACTTTTTAATACATATAAAACTGCACAAATACTTATATAAATTCAATTTCTTGGTTTTGCTTTTCTTTGCTATTTTCTAAAATTGATCTTATGTTCTCAATTGTTCTTTTAGTAACATGACTTGATAATTTTTGTATGCATACATACCCCTTATCTTAAAATATATAGTCATTTTACGTTATTTTATAAAAGATTCCAAATATGTCTTAGAAAGTTCGTATCAATAATGGTAGAAAAGAAATAAACTGTTTTGTGGTTAATTGATTCACAAAGTGTTAGTGAACATACAGATACCAAGCAAAAATAAAGGTTATGATGCTGGTAAAAATTTCAGGAATAAAGCGTCATATTGCTGTTGATTCTCAAGGCTTACCACATGCAATTTACATAACCACAGCAGAAAAAACAGATCGTAACAGTGCTATAATAATGATTGAAAATGAAAAAGAAAATTTATCTAAAGTTCAAAAAATACTAGTAGATGCTGGTTATACTGGTGAAAAATTTGCTTTTAAAATCAAAACAATCATAAATGCAAATGTTGAAGTTATCAAACGTAATGAATTACATTCTTTTGTATTATTGCCAAAAAGATGAGTTGTAGAACGAAGTTTTGCATGATTAGAAAAATGCAGAAGATTATGAAAAAATTGTGAAAGAAAATTAAATACTAGCTTACAAATGGTTGTTCTTTCCTTTATTTCAATTTTATTAAAAAGATCCTAAACAGGTTCTTAGAAGCAGTATTATAACTAACAACATTATTTGAATAAAAATCAATAATTACCAAAAGGTATAATCAGCCTTCTTTAGTATTGATTTGTGAACTTGTCAAGAAAAGTGGACAATAAAAGTAACCTTTTATTAAATTTTATAAAATAGCGTTTGTAAGTGTTAAATTTATAGGTAATGTTTAGTAATCTGTGTAACTTACAAAAATAACTATGTTTAATTAGTTCTAGTAAATATAATTAATTTTCTAGAAAGAGTGAGTTACAGATGGCTAAAAAGCAAAATATTAATAACAATGATCCAATATCACAAGCAGTAGATTTATTATTAGAAAATACTGAAGATTTAACAACAGTTTTTAAAGAGGGAGGATTATATAAAAGAATTAACAAAAAGATTAGTAGAAAACACAAATTCTCTGAGATGCAAATTATTTAGATATGATAAGAATCAACATAGTAAGGATAATGCTCTAATGGTATAAGTTCCAAAAACCAAATAACCCAACAAGCAAAATTGAAATTGATGTGCTAAGAGATCGTAATAGTAATTAATCCTGTATTAGTTTAAAAGACAAAGAAGATTTGATTAGTTTGATCAATGTTCTTTCTTTATATGCAAAAGGTATGACATTATCAGATATTAGAATGTACCATAAGAGTTATATCATGGTGCTTGATAAGAAAGTGTTATTAGTCACCACTGATGATATTGATGACGTCAAAGGCAAAATCGACCATTAGATAAAGTGTTTATCCGATTGTTTGTCGGATTGTATAGTAGCAAAGTACGTCGACAAGATAAATGACGTTATCAAATCAGGTTTATATAAAACAGAGTTGATTTAGAAGGTGAAAAAGATGTTTAGGTTTATGAATTAAAGGGAAATGAAGGTTCTGAATTTTGATTATCAATTTCACAGAAATGAAAATCGGCTTAAATGATATTCTGATTGCTTGTAGTGATAATTTAACAGGAATGTCAGAAGCAATACAATCAGTTTATCCTAAAACAGAACATCAATTATGCATTGTTCATCAAATTAGAAATAGTTTCAAATATGTCCTATAAGTATAAAAATCTTTAGCCGCAGATTTAAAACCAATTTATACTGCATGTATGAAGAACACAATGTAAGATTTAGAATCATTTTGAAAATAAATGAATCAAACAATATCCACAAATTGCTAAATCTTGATATAAAAATTGAGATAATTTAATGGTTTTTATTAGTTATCCTGCAGAAATAAAAAGGGTAATTTATACCACAAATGCTATTGAATCTGTTAATAGTCAATTACGAAAAGTCATCAGAAATAAAAAAGTTTTTCCTAACGATATGTCAGTTTTTAAAATATTTTATTTAGCAATTGACAATATAACAAAAAAATGAACAATGCCCATTCAAAATTGAAATACAGCAATTGCTCATTTTATGATAAAATTTGAAGACAGAATTATGAACATCTAGAATAAAGTAGACACAGAATTGTAACCTTTGTGTTAAAAATACTTTAAGGAAGGTGTTCATTTTTTTATGGCTAAATGATTATCAAAAGAAGAAAAGTTAAAAATAATAAAAATAAGTAAAATTAAAACAATTGATAAAACCGCATTAGAGTATGGTATTGGTCGATCATCAATAAAAGAAACGGAATTAAAGCATATAAATTATTAGGTGAAAAAGGTTTTAGAATATGGCAATGGAATTCGTGCTAAAAAACTAAAAGAACAGGTCGACCAAATCTTTAAATTTTAATGACATGACAAATGTAAGAATTAATTGAATATATTGAGGCAAATAAATGATATAAAAAGTATTTAGAAAAATCGACAAAAAAAGAAGAAATATTTTGTGATTTTTCTCTTAAGAAAATATCAGATTAGTTATTTATGTTGATTGCTAAATGTTTCAAAATCAGGATATTATATGAATTAAGAATGAATGGGAATGGAATTTAATAAATGAGATACATTTCTTAATAATATAATTAAAAAATATTTTTTATGAATTTAAGAAATTATGGTTATAAATGTGATAACTTTATGAATTGAATAAAATTTATAATTTAAATTAAAATTTATGTTGTATATAGATATATGAGAAATATGGGTTTGGGAAGCCTAAAGTTCGTATAAAGAAATTTGATTATAGAACTAAATCAGGAAGTTTAAGATATGATAATTTATTAAAACGTGATTTTTCAATCCACTGATTTAAATCAAAATTAGGTGTACTGATATAACTTGTATTTATTAAACTAATGGTAAAACATATTATTTATCAATTACAAAGATTTTCATAATAATGAAATATTAGATTATAAAATAGTTTCAAGTTTGATATGACATTTGTTGTCCAAAATATTATTCAAGCTTGAGTTAATGTCAAAACCTAATTCATGAATTTGGTAATCAGATCAAGTGATTTCACTATACAAATCCTTCATATAAAACTTTATGTGATGAATTAAAAATAAAAATTTCAATGTCTAGAAGAGGTAATTCTTGTGATAATGGTGCTACTGAATCTTGATTTGGAAATAATGAAACGGAATTTTATATCAAATTCCAAGAAAAATAGAACTATTGAATTGAATATAAGATACAACTTATCAACATATTTACTTTTTTATAATAACTATCGACTCAATCACTAAAGGGAATGAGTCCAATCGAATATCGATTGTTTGTCCAAATTAATGTAAAATACTACTTCATACCTATAAATTTAACACTTACAAATACTATTTTATAAAATTTAATAAAAGGTTACTTTTATTGTCCACTTTTCTTGACAAGTTCATTAATCTGAACTAGTAACTTTGTAAAACAAAGAAACACAGATTATTGTGCCCAATTTATGATCTTCATAATTTTTCGCATTTGTTTTGTTGATACCCCATATTTAAGTGAATGTTTTTTTGTTTTAATTCATTCTTAAATGCTGAAAAAATTGTAACATCCATAAATTCTACCTTTCTTTGTAGAATGAAATTCAATTAAAAATTTGCATAATTTTTGGATATTTATGGTTACAATGATCATGGGTGATTTATTTCTTTTTAATAGGTTTTTGTTTGTTTTTAAAAAGTAATATGTTGGATTCGTTTAATTGAAGATACATTGAGAAAGATGTTCCACCGAATATTGATTCTTGCAATGACTAATAATTAATTTTTTGATTAATATTTAATTTTCTAATAAATAATTCTATTTGTTTAATTTTATCCATTAATAAAAATCCTTTCATGTCAAAATTAGTGTTAATTATATAACACAATTGTTTTTCGAATACATTCAGGTTTTTTAAATTAATGGTCTAGTAAAAAGGGCTAAGTGCCAAGTGCCAAGTGCCCAACCACCACCCATCCAAATTTTTAGATTAAAATATTAATTAGTAAAAATATAGTCTAATGGTATATCTCAATTATCGTGATTAATTATATAAGGAATTTTTTGAATAGCAAAACCAAGTCCTATTTTACTAAAGTTAAATTTATTTTTAGATAAATAACGATCGTAAAAACCTTTACCATAACCAATACGATAATAATCTTTATCAAAAGCAATCAATGGTACTAACATACAATCAATTTGACTTCCTATAACTTTTTGGCAATTTAAACTTGGTTGTCCAATTTTAAAATCATTATCAAATACGATATCGTTTCAACTATTAATAAAGTAAAATTCCAAATGCTCACCATTCATTCTTGGTAAACAAACTTGTTTTAGATTTTTTCATAATAATTCAATAATTTCTTTAGTTTCTACTTCATATGGTAAGGAATTATAAAGAGCAAATACATTATTTTGTTTAAAATAATGTGATTCATTAAATTTATTGAAAATAATTTTATTTCACTTTTGATAATTATTTTTAGAAACATTTTTTAATTTTTTTAAATAAATGGTTCTTAAACTAATTTTATCCTTAATTTCCATTTCCATTTTTTTCACATTCTTTCTCAATTATTTTATTAATACCATTAATACCAATAAGGGCACATTTAATTCGATTACGTTGTCTTGGTACATTTTTAAAAGCAATCATATTTTCAATTATTTTATCATTAAATTGCTTTTCTGATAACATTGCTTGATAATTAATAATAATTTCTTTTATTTGTGATATTGTTTTACCTTCAATTAAAATACAAAAAAGATCGGTTGCTGCAGTTGAAATAGCACACCCAATTCCAGTAAAGCGTGCGCTATTAATAACTTTATTTTTAATAGAAATTTCAACATGAAAATTATCAACACATGATTCATTGTTTTGATGATATGTCAAACTATTTGGTAAATTTTTAAAACCTTTATTTTTTGGATTACTATAGTGTTCAACAATTAGTTTGCGATAATAGTCTTGATTGTTATTAAAAGAATTCATTTAAAAAATCTCCTCCTTCATTAATTCCTTTTTTTAAAGCTATTACTAATAAGTCAATATCTTTTTTGCAATTGTATATGTAAAAACTAAGACGAATTGTTACTTCAGCGTTAATTATATTAGGTAATAATTTAGCACAATAAGTTCCACTGCGTACGCATATATTTTGTGTTCCTAAAAAATTAGCAACATCTTGTGCAAATACTTTTTTAATATTAAATATTATGTTACTACTATTGCCATCAATATTATAAATTTCAATGTTATTTCCTAACTGTGCTGTTAATTGTTCAATTGCGTATTTTTTTAGTAAAATTTCATGATTTCTAATATTTTCAATACCAATGTTTAATAAATACTTAATAGCTGCACCTAGCCCAAATACACCCGCAATATTTTGTGTTCCACCTTCAAAACGATAAGGACTATCTAATAAGTTAAATTTACCATTTTCATAAATATCACCATTCATGCCTCCACCCAATATTAGTGGATCTAGCATATTTAATCATTCGTTTTTTCCTCAAAAGACACCGATTCCAGTTGGACCAAAAACTTTATGACCAGAAAATCCAAAAAAATCAATATTTCAATTTTTAACATCGGTTTTTATATGTCCTATTGATTGTGCACCATCTATTATTACTAAAATATTTTTAAAAATTCAATTATCACTTTTAACATTTTTTTTACCATATTCTTTAATAAAATTAGTTAATGTTTCAGTATCATTTTCTATTGCTAAAGAATTATTAATATTTGCAAAAGCAACTATTCTGGTTTTAGGTGTTAAAACTTTTTTTAAATTTTCAACAGTAATGACTCCTTGTTTATTTGTTTCAATAAATTTTATTTTAATTTTTTTAGTTTGTATCAAACGATAAAATGGTAAGAGTAATGAGCTATGTTCTAAAGTGGTTAATAAAATTTCATCATTTTCTTGTAAATATTTTTCTAAGCCAAAAGCAATTTGATTATAAGCAAAAGTTGCTGAAGGACAAAAAACTATTTCGTTTTCGTTACTATTAATAAATTTACTAATTGTTTTTCTAGTATCTTCAAATATATCATTTCCCTTAACAGCAAGTTGATAATCTTGACTATGTGGATTAATACAATATTTTTCATAATAATCCCTAACAGCATCAATAACTATTTGTGGTTTTAGTGAAGAAGCCGCTGTATCTAAATAAACTAAATCAGGATTATTTTTAAAAAAGGGAAAATCAGTTTTAAAGGTATTATCATTAATGTTTATTTTTTTATTCATATTTACTCCTGTATCATTACACCAAATATAATATACTTATACTAATGATTATACACTTAATTTTGTGCTAATTTTCTTAAAATTAAAAAATGAATAAAATATTATTTGTGCACTATAAAGTAATAATATTTAAAAAAATTAATATTTTAAATTTTTTAAAATAAATAATTGGTAATTAGTTATTTCATTTTAAAATTAATTAGAAAAAACTATCCCTTAAATATAAATTTTATGTTAAGATATCTTAGTAAAATAAATTAAAAAATCTTTTTTTGCTATAGATTTAATTAAAAGGAGTGAATAAAGTGCGCAATATTCTTGCCTTAGTTGCAGCTTTCACGTTATCATCAACATCAACTATGTCTATTATAGCTTGTAATAATTCAAATGAAAGAGGCACAACTAATGTTTTCGACTGAAATAGTGCTTTTATAGATACAAGTACTACGACTGACACCTTTTTTAATTACTTATTAAATAATCCCAATAGTGGATGAGGTAAAACATTATATACTGATATTAATCAATATATTAATCTTTCAATTTTAAAAAATACTCCAGAATATAAAGATGATTATCTTGCTGCTTTGACAGCAGCTCAATCTGAGATGGAAAATAAAATAAAATCATTACAAGCAAAATATGGTCGTTCATGAGAAAAACAATGAAAGAAAGTATTGGGCGATGATGATGTTAATACTTACATTGATAATATTTTAAAAAAGAGTGCTTTAGGTATTATTCAACGTAGTTATGTTACTAGTAATTATAAGGATTATAAATACTACAATCAAAATGAAATTAATATTTGATTAAAGGATTTATGAGAACAAGTAAAGAGTGAAAACAATCCAAATGGTACTTATGATAGTGTAAAACAGTACATTAATGGTAAAACAAGTATTACTGATGCTGGTAAATATTCTAGCAAAATTTGAGTTGTTGCTAATGCCAATAGTTTAAATCCTGATCTTACCGATTTTAAACAATTAGATGATGCTGTTAAAGCTGCTAAAACATGAACTGGTGTTAATATTAGTCTTCCTGTTGTAAAAACTAGTGATGATAAGAATGATAGTAATTATGAAATAGATTCATACAATACTATTGATGGCTTATTAAGTGATAATCAATCTAAAATAGCTAAAGTAATGTTAAGAAATCAAGAATTAATTTGAACTCGTCAAATTGTTATTCCTTTTGATTCTAATGCTAAACCTTTACAAGAAAAGATTAGTGCTTCTCAGTTTTCTCAAAATAAAACTAAAATTAATGAAATTTTAAAGAATATTAGAACTAATGGTTTTGATCAAACATTCACTGAAGAAAAAGGGGCCGCTACTACTGATGTTACTAAAACTGGTGATGTAGGATTAATGGATATTACTAAATCTTCACAAGAGAATAGTCCTTTTTATTATTACTTATATCGTTATGTAACTAGTGCTGAAGGTGTTGGTAAAAATGTTGATGGTATTCAACCATATAAATTAACACAATTTACTTCACCAACTGACAAGGAAAAGGGTTTAGATGACTTAATTTCTTATATAGACCGTGATACTATTAAAGATAAAGGTAAAGATGGTACTAGCCAATATAATGATTTAGTTTATATGAAAGATATAAAAGGACCACAACTTCCTGATGCTGCAGTTAATAATGGACCTGGAGTTGGCATTTTTATTGATACTGGTGGTATTCATTTTATTCAAACGCCAGGTATCACATATCAACAGCAAGACAAACCTAAAAGCGATGAATCAACTTATAATATAATTAAAACATTTAAAAATCATAGAAAAGATACTTATCAGTGAAAAGACTTAGCACCGTTATCTGAGCGTCCAGGTGGATTATCTGATTCTCCTTATCTTGATTATTTACAAACTGGTTTTTTACTACAAAAATATACTCCAAATACAACTCTTACTTTTAATTTAAATGATGCATTAACAACCTTTACTGGAGGTACTGGTAGCCTTGGTGATGCAACTTGATGAGATTATAATTTATACTTTAATAATAACTCGAGTTTAATTCATTGAAATTTACAGGATATATTTGGTTCAAGTCCTCTTGATCCAACTGATACGAAAATTAATAGCTTTGTTGAAAAAATGAAAAGTTGATTTGATAAAACTAAAGAAAATCGGTGAAACAATAGACAAGGTATTAATATTAATGCAACATTTAAGGATAATATTATAAAAACTAATAATACATGAGATGGCTTTACACAAGATGCACCAGTTGCTCGTATGGATACTAATATTGCTAATTATCTAGATGTTGTTGGGAAACGAACATTATGATGATATGATCCAAGTATCATTAGTTCTTAGACGGGAGGTATAAAAAATGAAAAAGAGAAAAAAGATTTTACCATTATTAACTTCAGTTACTTTTTTATCTGGCCCTGTATTATTATTAGTTGCTTGTGATAATGAACGTGATATGAGTAATTTACCTAGTGGTAAAATTCCTGATGATTATAAAAATCGTGTATTATTTAATTTTTTAGGAGTAAATTTTAATGAAACGATTTCTGCTCAGTTTAAGAATACTTATTCACAAGGTCTTGATTTTATTTTAAAAGATGTTGAAGGAACAATTGCTCAGCAAAAATTTTATGAATTTTTTCATAAGAAACTTCATTATAGTGAAGACACAAAAAATGCAGATGGTACTACTGCAATATTGGGAGAAGCCAATAAAGCTTTTATAAAACTTAAAGATGATTTAGGATTAAGTTTATTAACTCAAAAGTACTTAAGTGGTATTAATACAGCCAATTCACTAGATAAAGTATCAGCAGCAGATAATAATGAGTTATTATTTCAAAATCAAAGTTGACATCAGGATGGTACAAGTAAATTTAATTATCAAAATGTAGATTTTTATAAAGAAAAAAATAAAGATACTGGTAAAGTTAATGATCCTGATCAAATATTTACTCCTGATAGTTTATATAAAGATTATGGTGATAAAGATGCTGCTTTTGATGAACAATTAGTTGCCATTGCTAAACATCCAGATGACAATTATAGTAATGAAATTGGTAAATTATTACCAAATGATGCTAAAAAATGAAATAGTAGTGCTGGTATTAATAAAACACAAAAAAGTCTTTCTGGTACTGATATTCCAACTTATTCAAAATATTTAAAACGTTTCCAATGATGATTACGTTTTCGTTATCAACAATATTATCAATATGAAATTTTACCAGCATTAAATCAAACTTTATTTACAATGTCTTATATTTTAGACAATATTATTGATATTAAAGATAATGAAGCAGGTAAACCTATAATTTCAACCCAAACAAATAATCTTTACATAAGTCAATTACAAGATACTACTGGTTGACAAAAGAGTAACTATAATGTAAATTGAAACTTTACTACTGATTTAGCAAATGCGCAAAGCATTGATAAAAAATGAAATAGTAGTCCTTCTGAACCTCCAAAGTGAGAATCAATTGTTAAAGATGATGATTCAGGAAAAGGAAAAACTTTAAATTCTGATTTTTTTACTCAATTAACAAGCGGTAATGCCTCAACTATTAGTGAAATTGATCCTAATTTTGGTGCTAATGGTTTCTTAAGTACTGCAACTAATAATCAATTGGCTGCAGGTTGAGTATCTAATGGTGGATTACATTACACTACGAATAATAATATTGCTACATTTACTTACTCTGCTCCTATTTATTTCCTAAACCTTCTACAAAATTTAGATTTTAGTTTTTTAAGTAATAAAAACGAAGGCTGAGTTCCAGAAATTAGTAATTTAATTCATTCATGAAACATTAGTGGTAATGCTAGTCTTAAGACAGATTTCTCTAAGTATATAAGAGCTGATGGTAAGGAAAGCACTATTACCCAAGAAACAAAGTGAAATATATTTTGACAAATGTTATATTCTATATCTGCTACTGATTCTGCAACTAAAGATTCACCAGCAGCTGAAAACTTTAAAATCGCTGCCCAAAATTTATTTCCAACATATATTCCAAAAAATAATATATATGAAGAAGAGTTTTGAAATAAGGTAAAAGAGTTTTATCCATAATAATACTTAATATTTTAAGTTATACTTATAAAGTAAGTTGAGGTGAAATATATGACAAATAAAGCATGCATTTTTTGTACAATTATTAAAGATACAAATAACTTAATTTTTGAAGATACAAATACAGCAGCATTCATGGATATCAATCCCGTAACTAAAGGACACATTCTAGTAATTCCAAAGCAACATTTTGAAACTTTTATTGATACTACACCTAAAATAGTGAGCGATGTTAGTATCACAACTCATAAAATTGCTAATTTGCTAATAAAAACTATTCCCGAAATTAAAGGATTTAATATTTTAACTAATAATGGTAGCGAAGCATTTCAAGAAGTATTTCATTATCATGTTCATATTATTCCAAAATATATTCGTGAAAAAGGGTTTTTAATTAATAGGACAAAAGAAAATGTTACAATTGATGATATTAATAATCTTAAAAAAATACTAAAATCACAATTAATGTAAAACAAATATTTAAGGAGGAAAAAAATGAAAAGTCTTAAGTTATTAACTTTACCTAAAATATTAATGCTAATTGGTGCTGTATGAATTATTGTTTTTAGTTTATTGTATGCAGCGGGAGTTATAACTTATAGTTTCTATGGCTGAAATGAAAATGGAGCTACATTAGTTATAATAGGTATTATTTATATTCTAATACCATTTTCAGTTAAACCCGGATTATGATCAAGACTATGAGCACTATTTATATCATTTCTTTCAGTTATAATAGTTATTGGTTTATTTGTTGGCAAAGATGTAGATTATAAGTCAACATGAACTTATATTAATGCTTTACCACATATTATCATGGCGTTTGGTTCTATTTTATGAATATTTAATAGTAAATAAGTCATAAAATAATTATTAATAACTTAAAATATTGGACAATACATTATCCAATATTTTTTTTATAATTTTGGTTGAAAATAGTATTAAACCAATTTTTAATAAATAATTAATAATATTTTTAGAATTTATTTTCAACATAAATAATAAGAAAAAAATATTATAATAGTTATTATTATCAAATTTTATAAAAATTATTAATTGATGAGTGGCATAACTACCTTTTTGTTTTCATCAAAAAAGCATTTTTTATTAATGATGCTATAATTTTAAGCATTAATAAAAAAAGATAAAGGAGATTGAGATATGAAAAAAAGAAAAGTGTTACATTGTTCAAGCTGTAATAAAGAAATTAATGGTAATGATTTAGCTTCAAACTCAAAAACAGCAAGAAAAATTATGAAATGCCCAGAGTGTGCTAATCAATAATTTTTTGATTATTAATAAAATTTATACTATTATCAATAGCCCTTATCAACTAATTTTAAAAATTTTTACTGATTGTTTTAGATTTCTAAAACAATTTTCATCTTAATTGTTAATAAAACAAATTAGAATTAAAAACAATACTAGTCTATATCTATTGATATCAAAGGCAAGAATATAAAGAACTTATTTCTGAAATCAAAATATGGAGGAGTATTATATGTCTAAAAAAAATAAAAATTCAAAAATTATTGCTGGAATAATTAGTTCTGCGGTTTTAATTAGTGGTGCAACTACTGGTATTTTATATAATTCTGAAATGGAAGAAAATATTGAAGAAGAAATTGAAATTGAAAAGAAAAAAAACTTAGAAATAATTTTTCCTAAAGGAAAAAGAAATTTAGGTAAAATTTATATTGGACAAGACATAACTACTATAAATGATGATGAAAAAGTAAAAAAAGAAATTATAGATATTTTTAGTAATAAATATAATATAGATGTAACTAGTTTGGAAATTAAAATTGTTACTAATCAAAATGAAGCAATAATTACTTCAATAAATGAAGATATCTATATTGGAACAGTAAAGCTTAAGTATAGTCCTAAGAACCTGTTTGGAATCTTTTATAAAATAACGTAAAATGACTATATATTTTAAGATAAGGGGTATATATGCATAAAAATTATCCAAGTCATGTTACTAAAGAACAATTTGAGAACATAAGATCAATTTTAGAAAATAGCAAAAAGAAAACAAAACCAAGAAATTTAGATTTATATGAAGTATTTTGTGCAGTTTTATATGTATTAAAAAGTGGATGTCAATGAAGAATGTTACCAAAAAATTTTCCAAAATGACAAACTGTATATTATTATTTTCAAATTTGAAGCAAAAATAGTGATAAAGAACCTATAATTTTGACAGTAATTAAAAACGGACTTCTCCCACATGTACTTGTGGAGAAACAATGAAATTGAATGAAGTTCAATGTAATACTTCTTTCAAACAGAACAAGATTGTTTGAAATATATAGTAAGTTTGAAGGAAAATAAATGTATCAGGTGTTATTGAACAAATTTGAATATTTCTGATTTAAGAAGAATAAGATGTTTGAAATGTCATCAACATTTAGTATTTTCATGGCAACCATTTTTACAAGTCACAAATACCTTGAAGTGGTTTTATTCTTCTCCGATGAATAACACCAAACATGGAATTCCATCAACTGATGTTGCAAAAGAATTAAAAATTTGAAAACTGCTTGAAGAATGGGTCATAAAATCAGAACTTGTATTGCCAAACAAGAATCACAATTTATTGTTGAGGGCATAGTGCAAATGGATGAAATGTATCTTTCACATATGGGTTTTAAAAAACAAGGAAGATCCTTGGTGAATAAAACCTTGATTGTTGGTATTTATGAAAAAACAACCAATAAATTAATTGTGAAAGTAATAAAAATGCAAAAAGTAAAAAATCTTTTGCAGTTTGCAAGAAACCATTTCTTCAAAGTGTCATGTACATACTGATTTTGAAAAAGGATATTGCGATTTTAAATCGGTTTCACTAAGCATGAAACAGTCAATCATCAAGATGTCCATGTTTCAAAAAAAAAAAAAAAAAAAAAAAAAAAAAAAAAACTGGTGTAAATACCTAACCAAATTGAATCAGTTTGAAAACATATAAGAAGAACATTTAAAAACACATATCAAAGCTGCAAATATCATGTTCATTTTTATATGCAAAAGAAGCTGCATATAAATTCAATAAGATAATTTAGTTTTGAAATTCAGTAATGCTAAGGTTTGATTTAAATGTGGGAGAAGTTCAGATAGCCTTCAAGCATTTTATGTGATAAAATTTAAAATAGTACATAAAGGAGAAAAGCCTTAAAAAAAATTAGTTAGAAAAGTTCGTATCAATAATAGAAAAGAACAAATTAGTTTTTGTATAATTGGATTCAATAAAGTGTTAAGAACACAGATACTGCTAAAAATAAAGGTTATGATGCTGGTAAAAAATTTCAGGAATAAAGCGTCATATTGCTGTTGATTCTCAAGGCTTACCATGCAATTTACATAACCACAGCAGAAAACAGATCGTAACAGTGCTATAATAATGATTGAAAATGAAAAGAAAATTTATCTAAAGTTCAAAAAATACTAGTAGATGCTGGTTATACTGGTGAAAATTTGCTTTTAAAATCAAAACAATCATAAATGCAAATGTTGAAGTTATCAAACGTAATGAATTACATTCTTTGTATTATTGCTAAAAAGATGAGTTGTGAATTAGTTTTTGCAAGGATTAGAAATGCAGAAGATTATGAAAAAATTGTGAAAGAAAATTAAATACTAGCTTACAAATGGTTGTTCTTTCCTTTATTTCAATTTTATTAAAAAGATCCCAACGAATTGCACAGAGAGAGAGAGAGAGAGAGAGAGAGAGAGAGAGAGAGAGACTTCAAACGTTAGATTATATTGTTCCTGATTTGAATATAAGAGATAAACAAGTTCCTACTTACTCTTATCAACATCATCAAGAAATTTTATTTGGAAAAAATGATATTTTAAATGATAATGAATTTAAAAATTTACCTGCTGTAAATGATTTTATTAATATTTTAAATGAACAAGTTAAATTTAAAGCAAGTGAAGAATCAAATAATGCTTTTAAAAAGTTAGAAAATAATAATGATAATTTTAAAGATTTTGAAGATTTTAAAAAACAATTTAATGATCATCATCTTTTATTTGATGGCAAAATTGATTTTGAATCATTTATTAAAACAATTAGTAATTATCATATAAATGCAAATATTGATGAATTAAAAACAGGAATATGTCGGTTTTATAATATTTTAGCTCAATTATATGGAAAAAATAATGTTTTTAAAATGTTAGAAAAAATTGAATTAGATCAAAAGTTGTGAGAACAATCTAAAAATAAATATGTCAGGAGAAGCACATTTTGGTTCTTGTAATGATAATATGTGTAATACTAAAAGGCTTTTCTCCCTTTATGTACTATTTTTAAATTTTATCACATAAATGCTGAGAAAAGCCTATCTACGGACTTCTCCCCACATTTTTAAATCAAACATAGCATTACAATTTCAAAACTAGGTATCTTATTGAATTTATATGCAGCTTCTTTTGCATATAAATGAACATGATGTTTTGCAACTTTGATATGTGTTTTAAATATTCTTTTATATGTTTTCAAACTGATTCAATTTGGCTGTATTTACACCAGTTTTTGAAACATGTTTATCTTGATGATTGATTGTTCATGCTTAGTGAAAACTGATTTTGAAAACAAATATCCTTCAAAATCAGTATGTACATACACTTAAAGAAACAAATCTTCGCAAACTGCAAAGATTTTACTTTTGCATTTTTTCAATACTTCACAATTAATTTATTGGTTGTTTTTTCATAAATACTAACAATCAAGGTTTTATTCACCAAGGATCTTCCTTTGTTTTTAAACCCATATGAAAGATACATTTCATCCATTTGCAACATGTTCAACAATAAATGTGGATTTTGTTTGGCAATACAACTGACTTATGACCCATTCTTCAACAGTTTTCAAAGCTACTCAAATTCTTTTGCAACATCAGTTGATGGAATTGTTTGGTGTTTATTCATCTAAAGATGAGATAAAACCAAGATTTCAAAGGTATTTGTGACTTGTAAAATGTGCCATGAAGAATACTAAATGTTTGATGACATTTCAAACATCTTTTATTCCCTTTTCTTAAATCAGAAGTATTCAAATTTGTTCAATAACACCTGATACATTTATTTTCCTTCAAACTTACTATATATTTCAAACAATCTTGTTCTGTTTGAAAAGTATTGTTGAACTCATTCAATTTCATTGTTTCCTCCACAAGTACATGTGGGGAGAAGTCCGTACTAAAATAATACTTGATACAGATTTTTAGAGATATAAAGTATGGAATGGAAGTTATGGTACATGAATATGGTCATATTTTGGATTCTTTAATTCGTAATAAACAAAATAATAATTTTGATGCAAGAAAATATATGATTTCATCATTAGCAAACGGAACTAAGATTAATAATAAATCTTATCAAAAACTTTTAAGTTATGGTATTGTTAGAAGTTGATATGGAAGAACATCATATATTGATTTATTTCCAGAAGCTTTTGGTCGTTGAATAATGACTCCTGAACAAAATCGTGATCTTGGATGAGAAAAATTAGATAAATTTTTTCGAATAGATTTACTTAAATTATTATAATAACAAAAAATATATCTTTATAATCATAATAAGGACAAAGTTTATTTTGTCCTTATTATTAATTTTGTTTATTAATTAAAAATTGTAAATAAAGTTATTAATTGTTCATTATGTTATGAAAATTAATGTTGTTTAATGCAATGTTAACATATGTCATACGACCAAATGAAGAATTTAAAAAACAATACCATTGAAAGTAAATATTATCATTATCATGCCAAAGATCTAAGTTAAGAGCAATTTCTGTTCCTCATCCTCCACCATCTTTAGTATTAATATAAGCAATAAAAAGAACATTAGCATTACCGGGGTTTTTATATTGTTCAATTTTTGCAGTATTAGTTGCTAGTGTTGGACTACTTTCAATTCCTGTTGAAGTTGATACTTTGAAATATGAATTAATAAAAGAAAAAGTTGGATACATATTAGTGAAGGTATTTCAGTCTCTCGCGTAATTGCTTCACTTAAGAATATTATAAACATTAGAATTATCAGTAGCGATTGATGTTCCAATATGTCAATCTGAAAAAGAATAATTTATTTTATCATTAATAATATTATTAGTGTTTTTTCAATTATTATAATAAATAGCCACTAGATTATTACTTTTATCAAAAATTCAATTTAATGAATAGTTTTTAGTAGTTAATGTTAGTGGTGATTTATTCAAAAAATTATAAACATTTTGATTATCAATAATTAAATTAATAATGTTACTAGTTAATTGATTGTTAATTTGCCCTTTTAAACTAGTTTGATTAATAAAATACACTGCTAAGTTATTAGCTATTGTCTTACTAATTTTATTATCATGTGTTGCTTTAGCAATATAATATAAACCTAGTGTTTCATTTAGATTATTGCTATGTTCAACTTTATCAGCACCTGCTTGATTAGAAATATCTATATGTTTTAATATTTGCATTGGATCATCAATTACTATCGCTGTGATAGATAAATTGGTTATTGAATGAAGTATTATTTTCTTCTAATTGATTTATTAGTACAGTATTTTCAATATTTTTATTATTAATATTGTTTCCTAAAAAAGTTAAAGGTGGTATCACACTTAAAAAAATTAAATATTTATTCATAATTTTATACCTCTATTTTTTAAATAATTATTTAAAAAATTAATAATTATATATTTTATAACACTTTAGTCATTAAAAAGTGTTGATTTAATTATAAACATTTTATTTGAAATTAGCAAAAACTAAAAAACTTAAATAAATAATGTGTATTAAATG